>DASSBQ010000154.1:0-3782 GCA_035698625.1 Nitrospiraceae bacterium | reverse complement strand
GCACTTCACCTGGCGTCATCCCTGGTCAAGAGGGAGGGGCGTCGTAGGCATGAAAGATCGGGAATCGGCCGCACAATGCCTTGGCCTGAGCGCGCACGGCGTCGAGTGTCGCCTGATCCTGCCGGTGCTGCAGGACGCGATCGATCAACGACACGATCTCCCGCATCTCCGGTTCACGCATGCCGCGTGTCGAGACAATCGGGCTGCCCAATCTGATGCCGCTGGCGACGGCCGGCGGCTTCTCGTCGTAGGGCACCGCGTTCTTGTTCACGATGATGCCGGCTGCATCGAGCGCATTCTCGGCTTCTTTTCCCGTCACGTTCTTGTTCGTGAGATTGACCAGCATCAGATGCGTGTCCGTGCCGCCGGAGACGATGTGATAGCCGCGGTCCACCAGTCCTTGCGCCAGGGTGCGGGCGTTGGCGATCACCTGCTGCTGGTAGTGTTTGAACGACGGGGCGAGCGCTTCCTTCAGGGCCACGGCCTTGGCGGCGATGACATGCATGAGCGGTCCGCCTTGCAGCCCGGGAAAAATGATCTTATCAACCGCTTTCGCGTGTTCCGCTTTGCACATGACGATGCCGCCGCGCGGCCCGCGCAGCGTCTTGTGAGTCGTGGTGGTGACAAAGTCGGCACAGGGAACGGGGTTGGGATGCAGGCCTGCCGCGATGAGTCCCGCGATGTGGGCGATATCGACCATGAGATAGGCGCCGACCGATTTGGCGATCTCCTGAAACTTTGGAAAGTCCAAGGTTCGGGCATAGGCGCTGGCGCCGACCACGAGCATGCGCGGGCGGCTTTCCTCGGCAATGCGTTGGACCGCTGCATAATCGATGAGCCCGCTCTGCCGATCCACCCCGTAAGAAAAGGCGCGGAAAATCATGCCGGAAAAATTCACGCGGCTTCCATGGGTCAGGTGCCCGCCTTGGGCCAAGTCCATGCCGAGGATGGTGTCGCCCGGCTTGAGCACCGAGAGATAGGCCGCCATGTTGGCTTGCGAACCCGAATGGGGTTGAACATTGACGTGCTCGGCGCCGAAGATCTGTTTGGTCCGCTGAATCGCGAGCTCTTCCACCGTGTCCACGTGCTGGCAGCCGCCATAATAGCGTTTGCCCGGGTAGCCCTCGGCATATTTATTGGTCATGAGACAGCCCTGGGCCGCAAGCACGGCGGGACTGGCGAAGTTCTCCGATGCGATCAGCAGCAGTTTTTCCCGCTGCCGCTGCTCCTCCGCAGTGATCGCGGCAAAGACATCGGGATCGGTGGCTTTGAGAGCATCCAAGGTGCCGATGATATCCTGCATGAGTCCTCCGGTCGGCTATACCCGCTGGTTATTCCGCAGCCGGCGCTTCGGCTTCCTGCTTCTTGACGACATGCACTGAGATTGAAGCGGACACGTCGCGCGGCAGCTTCACGGCGATGGCGAAGGTGCCCAGCTCCTTGATCGGCTGAGGCAACTGGATCTTGCGGCGATCCACGGTGAGTCCCTGCTCGGCCAATCCTTCGGCAATGTCCTTGGCCGTAACCGAGCCGAAGAGCTTGTCGTCCTTGCCGACCTGCATCGGTATGGTCAATGAAACCGTCGAGACGTTCTTGGCGAACGCTTCGATCTCGAGCCGCTCTTTCTTGGCCTTCTCGGCCGTCACGCGCTTGGCATGTTCGACTTCCTTGATGTTGCGGCTGCTGGCCTCCACGGCTTTCTTGCGCGGAAGCAGATAATTGCGGGCGAACCCGGGAGACACATCGAGCAAATCCCCCAAATTGCCGACGCCTTCGAGCGTCTCCTGGAGAATCACCTTCATACTGCAACTCCTTCTGTTGGAAAGAAAAAGAGAATACTGGGGGACCGGCGAAAAGTCAATGAATCGCGCACCCATCCGGACTTCGCTCGCGGTCCGAAAATCAGACTGCCGAGCCGCCTATCGGCTGGACAGGCTGCGTCTCGGGTCATTAAGATACCGGCTCTTTTCTCACATAAACTTACGATTGGGTCGAAGCGACTGATGCCGGGCGGGCACGAGCAACACCACCGAAACCATTTCCCGGAAACCGTCCGGGATTTCAGTGAACAGGCGGCGTCGCGCCTGGAGCGGGAGGCAACTCGCCACACAGGACAGTCCCTGGATAGGCCGATTGTCGCTTCAGCAGGACGGCTGGCCCAGCAGGTGGGAACCCTGCAGATCTATGTGTGGAGCGTTCCGCCCGGAACTGTTTTGGCACCCGATATTCCTGTAACGGTCCTTCCCCCTGACGATGGTGAACCGACTGAAGGGTTGGTGTTGGCGCAGGACGGCGAGCAGGTGTTGGTGCAGACCTTCGATCCGCTGGGAGACGCCCTTTCTACGGTCACGTTGGTTCCGGACGCTGCGGGGTTTCTGTCCGTGGCCGCAGAACGACATGCGGACATGGCGAAAATGGGCGAGCGGTACACGCTTGGTCCCGCAGAGCGGCTCTTGCCCTTATTCGAGATAGCGGAGAAAGATGATCCCTCGGTTATTCAGAACATCGCGTCCACATCGGTGCTCACCATGTTCTGGCAGGAGGATGCGGCCGCGAGGCGGCACAAATTGGCTACGACGGCTTTGGAATTGATCCGCGGCAACAAGCGCATTCTTCTGATCAGCCCCGATCACCATTCCGCGGATCTGTTGGCCGGGCTCGTCGCCCGGGCCATGAAAGGCGCCGGGCTTTCGTTCCGAAGTTGGCTGACCCGCTACGAAATGGCCCTGACCAAGGACGCGGGCGGCATGGCCTTGCAGGAACTCGGCTTCGAAGCCCAGATGCATCAATTCTATGCGAAATCGCGCGCCGACAAGGCCAGTCTGAGACGGAAGTACGAGCGGTTTCGCGAATTGACGCCCCTGCTGTCCTACAAGGCGCAGAAGCAGAGGGACTTGGATGAGGTACGGCTACTGGAATGGCGGCTGCTGACCCAATTAAGCGAGCTGCAAGGCAAGATCAAGGAGATCGAGACGACGCTGGCCGAATACGAGAACATTCCGCTCTGGAAGCGGTTGACCATGCAGGCCGTCGGCAAGAATGTTGAGACGTTGCGCGAATATCGCACCATCCACGAAAGCCAAATCGACGGCCTGCGGCGCGAGTTGGATGTGGCCAAGGGCCGGATCGATGAACTGGTACCGGAAGCCGCCGTGCCGAAGGATATGAAGCCCGAGTTCCAGGAACTGAAGGAAGAGATTCAGCGGCTGGGCGGGACGAGAAAGATCCGCGAGTTGCTTGCGGCGGAGGAAGATACGAACCGCCAGGCGTTTGTGCAAAACCGCCGGCTCTTGATCACAACCGCCGGCCGGGTGGTCACGGATCACTTGTTCAAGCGAGTCCGTTTTGATGTGCTGATCGTAGACGAAGCCCCCCGCGTGCCGAGTTTCTTCCTTGTCGCAGCGGCGGGGATTGCGCGAGAGCGGATCATTTTGAGCGGCGACGTGCGGGAGATTCGCCAGGATGGGCCTTGGTCTCGGTCTCATACGGTATTGCCGGCTGGGGATTCGGTTCCGACAAGAGAATAGCGTCTCTATTATCAAACAGCAGAATAGCCCGTCATCGCTCGTACGGTTTCGGTGACCGTAGGTGTTCGTCGGTTAGCTCGACTGCGACGCGCTCGGGCGAGAGCTGCCCAGGGCGCGCGCTCCGCGAGGAATGGCTGCCATCGCCTTGACCGATTCGCTCATGATCGGCGATAATCCCCACCTCTTGTCCCTCAACATCCTGCTCATGCCGAAGTGGCGGAACTGGCAGACGCGCACGGCTCAGGACCGTGTGGG
>DASSBQ010000153.1:0-4559 GCA_035698625.1 Nitrospiraceae bacterium | reverse complement strand
CCTTCTACGACCAGATCCACGTCTAAATTGGGCAGGCCGAGCAGCAGATCCCGCACGAACCCACCCACGACGTAAGCGGACATGTTGAGCTGGTCCGCCAAGGTTCCGGCTTGCCGCAACAACATGACAATGGATTGGGGCAGGCGGTCCCGCAACAAGCCTCCGACGTGCCTCCTTCTCGGAGCCAGCGTGTCGAGGCCACCACTCGGTTGTTTCGAGCGTGCATGCGCCGCAGTCACTACGTCATAATGAAGCGCCCGCAATAGGTCCGTCCTGGTAATGACTCCGACCACGGTTTGCGCGCTGAGGACGGGAACAAATCGCTGATTATGCTCGATCATGCGTGTTTCTACTTCATAAAACGGAGTCTCCGGCATCGCTGTGTACTGGTCCCGCTGGATAAATTCCTCGATTGGCGTCGCATGGAGACGGTGGAACAACGCCTTTTGCACGATCTCTCGGGAAATAACCCCGAGATACCGTTTGTCGCGGGCCAATACCGGCACAACATTCACCCCATACTTGGTGAGGGTCCGCTCCGTTTGTTCCACGGTGTCGTGCGCCCATGCGATTTTCACCGGCTTGGTCATGACATTCTCGGCAAGCAGCGTCGGCCTATACCGTTCGTTGAGGAGGCGCTCTACTTCTTCCCGCACCTCGACCAGCGTCTTTCCTTTGATGCTGGCTGCGGCCGCCACCGCATGGCCGCCGCCCCCGAATTCCCGGGCGATCCACGCGACATCGATCTCCGGACGCCGGCTGCGCCCGATCAGCTGAACCTTGTCATCCATCGTAATGGCGGCGATGACGGCATCGAAATCCTTAAGCTCCACCAGGCGATGCACCGCTTCGGCCAGGTCGCCGGTATAACGGTCATAGCCGCTTGCCGCCAGAAGCATCTTCCGCCCTTCCAGATAATGCACCTCGCTCGAACGCAGAAGATCGTTGAGCAAGGCGATCAGATCAGGATCCAGCGGGCGGCGAAGGGTGTCCGACACCATGTTGAGGTCTGCGCCGGCTTCCAACACAATCGCTGCGGCCCGGAGATCGCGAGGGGTTGTGGAGACATACGCCATCGAACCGGTTTCTTCGTACAAGCCCAATGCGAGGACGGTCGCTTCAAAGGGAGAAATTGAAATGCGCTCCTTCGTGAGCCGCTCAACCAATAGCGTCGTCGTGGCGCCGACTTCTTCGACGATTTGTTGGCTCACACGGGCCCCCCAGCCTTCCGGATCCGTCGACTCTTCCTCGTCGACGTGATGATCAAAAAGATGCACCTCAACGCCCGGCTTTCCCCATAGCTCCTTCAGCGTCCCAAGGCGTTCCGGTTCTTGGGCGTCGCAGACAATCAAGCGCCGGACCTGATCCAGCGCAATATCTTTTTGTTTGGTGAAGCCGAGATCATGGACCTCAAGAAAGCCACGCACCGCCTCTTGAGCGCCGCCCGATAGTACGATCAACGCCCCCGGGTACAGCTTGCGAGCCGCCAGCATCGAGGCGACCCCGTCGAAGTCCGCGTTCATGTGTGTGGTGATCAGATCCATGCCGGCCATTGTAGCAATTTTCTTTCGGTCGATTCATATTCTCGGCGGCGAGTGAAGAATGTTTCGATCGATGCCCGCGTCCAATTGAAATCGGCGAAACGATGGCGGGGCTGTTCGATGCTGTGATGCCCGGGGAAGAATCCCCGGGCATGGGGAACTGCCGTGTCAATGGTGGACCGAATGGAATCTCCTGAAGAGGAGACGTCCGGCGTTCCTATGGGCGACCTGTTCCTTGACGGTCATGCTTTTGGCGGGCGATGTGGCGGGATGCGCGATCTTGCGCCGCACGCAACTTCGCCCGCTCCCTCTTGGTCATCACACCATCAGACTTCGACTTATCTTCCATCCGATTGATATGTTCCTGCTGATTGTTCAGTCGCTCCGCTTCGCGGCCTGTCACTTGCCCACTCGCGAGACCGCGATCGATCCGCTGTTCCTGATTGGCTTGGCGTTGATCGATGACAGGCGTGTCCGCCTGCGCATGGACCGCGGAAACCAAGATGATAGAGCCGATTGCAACGCACCAGCTGACCATAGTCATGAAAACCTCCTTGGTTGTGAGAAGATGTTGCGCTGCTTCTTCCAACGTGTGAGGCTTTCCGCCGGTTGACGGCGCGCTGCTGATCAGTTTTGCACGCGGTTTTGCCGTTTTTTCTCCGCTCAAGACGGCCGGACTTCAGCCACTTCCCCCCAGAGAAACCCTAAGTCCCTGAAAAGGCGATGGCTGTCTCGATTCCGTACTCGGCATAAGGCTTGCTGCACGGCCGGGATGTCCCATGGTCAGTTCAGCCAAGGAGGCTCACAATGATGAAAAGCAGCAGGATTAGAATCGTCCCGGCCATTGTTGCCGCGCTGGCGCTTATCCCATTGATCAGTTCACCGGGATGGGCCAAGAGCCAAAAAAAGTCGGTCCGTTCATCCGCCGCCACGGCCGCGGCCGAAATGGGGTCTGTTCCCCAAGCGCCTGCCGCACCGAAGGCGGGGAAGCACGACACGAAGCCCGGACCGGCCTGGAAAACAGTGGGCGGCACGGTAAAGAGCATACAAGGCGATATGTACATGCTGGAAGATTATGAAGGAAACCAGATGAAGGTGCACGTCGGCCAGGGAACCAAGCGCCTTCGTGGAAACAAGAAGGCGGGCGATAGTATCCGAGCGGAAATCACGCGCGGCGGCTTCGCCAACTCCATTCAATAGGCCTTCGGCCTGCTCTTGACTTTGCCGGTCAAGGATGGGCCGACCGCCGATCGGTCGGCCCATCGCCTGGCTCTGTCCTCCCTACGAAACGCCTCATTCTATCTCGCAGCCTTCTGAAAGAAGATGTCGCCGTAATAAGCCGTCGTGGCTTCCTTCGTGTTGTCGGTGTCACTCATGATCGCCACACCGTTAATCATCGGCGGTTCCTCATTAAAGGCGTTCTGGTAATCTTCATATACATTGCGTTCTTCCTCTATCCAGCGGCCCACGTCGGCTGAACCACTCCGCACGACGATCATCTTCGCAAAGTCGGTGAACGCATTGTCCACGACGGTCTCAACCGGAGCCTTGCCATCCCAAATATAATTCAGCGCGCCGATTGGAATAGGGCCGAAGATGGCCTGTCCCGCTTTGTACTTCAGTTTCTTGGTGAATCCCACTTTGTCCGGTTCATATTCGAAGGTAATGTAGAGTCTCGCCGGATAATCGTCACCCGCTTTGCGGCGAACATCGCTGTTTTGGAGGAGGTTCATCACCTTCCATCTCCATCGAACGATTGGAAATTCCTTGGGATCAATTCTGATCTCCTTGATCAGACCCGACGCGGAAGCCTCGCTCCTGGCTTTCAGCACGACAATGTTCTCATCTTTAACAAGTTCGTATGTGGTATGCCGATCCACTTTTTTGAACGTGAGCGGTTTCCACCCATCGGGAAGCGATTGTCCCGACGGCGACGCTGAAAAGGCGCCGACTTGCAGGCTTGGCATCGAGTCAGCACCGCCACAAACAGGGGCTATCCACACCATGCAGATCAACCCTATCCAAACGATCCATGCTACCGTCTTGTCCATGCGAACCATTTTTTCAGAATGTGTTTTTGACTGTCGGTGAAGTGGGCTTTGCGCCAGAGATTGACCGCTTTTTTAGTGACTTCTGCTTGCGTCGGATAAGGATGAATCGTAGCGCCGAGGACTTTGGCGCCCGCCCCGGCCTTCATCAACGCGGTGATTTCACTGATAAGATCCCCCGCATGAGCAGCCACGATGGTGGCGCCCACAATCTGATCGGAGCCCTTCCGAATGTGAACCCTGGCAAAGCCCCGCTCTTCGCCGTCGAGCACCGCTCTGTCCACCTCGTCGAGGTTATAGGTGTAGGTTTCGACCGCAATGCCCTTCTTTTCCGCCTCCGCCTCGTACATTCCGACATGCGCGACTTCCGGCTCGGTAAAGGTGCACCACGGCATGATCAGTTTCCCCGCATCGGCGTAAGCCAGGCCGAAGGGGTGAGGAAACAAGGCATTCTGAATCACGATCTGCGCCATGGCATCGGCAGCGTGGGTGAATTTATAGCGGGAACACACGTCGCCCGCCGCGTAAATTCGTGGATTGGCCGTCTGAAGCCGTCCATTCACCCGCACACCGGCCTGATCGTATTCAACGCCGACGGATTCCAATCCGAGGCCTTCGACATTCGCTTGACGGCCGACCCCGACCAGGATCTCATCTACCATGACGTCATACTGTCGATCATGGGAGTTCACCGCCAACCGCTTTCCATCCTTTCCCTTGCCGACTTTCACCTCCTTGCCGCAACAGAGCAAGGTGACTCCGTCTCGGCCCAACGATTGCCATACGATATCGGCCGCATCGCGATCCTCATTCGGCAAAATGCCATGCATGGCTTCGATCAGATATACCGTGCTGCCGAAACGGGCAAAGGCCTGGGCGAGTTCGCAGCCGATCGGACCGGCGCCGATAACAGCCAATCGGGCGGGCAACTCCGTCAAGGCAAAGACCGTTTCATTGGTGAGATAGCCCG
>DASSBQ010000152.1:0-7518 GCA_035698625.1 Nitrospiraceae bacterium | reverse complement strand
GATTTTCCGGCAATCCGCCAAATCCCCGCTGTGGCACGAAAGTTGACTTGTGGAACGCCATCGCGCGCTGGGCGGTACTCACCCGGAGACTTCAGCTATGGAAGCCACATCGACGATTGCGTTTATTTGGGAATTCTTGAGCGGGGACGTCGCCGTCTGGGATGGGCTCCACAGTCCCATGCTGAGCTGGCTCGGCTCACTCGGGATTCTGGCATTCTTTCTATGGCATGTCGCACGCCTGATCACCAACGTCGGCGTCGTCCAGCGTTGCTACGGCCGGGTGTGGCCGACATTGGAGAAGCTGGCGGTGGGGCGCAAGACGGTCGGTCAGGAGTGGCAGTCGATTCAGGCGCTGGCGGAATCCAACCGGCAAATGGGCCGGCCGTTGCCGCGTCCGTCGCGCATCGACCTGGAGGATGTTCAGGCCTTGGATGCGGCGATGCGGCGAGAGCCGTTGCTGGAGCAGGCATGGTTTCACTATCGGAAGACCTTCGTGATCGAGCGCACCGCCTGGTTCATTGAACCCCGTGTTTTCAGCACCCGCGAGGCGTCGGAGTTTTTTACTCAGGACGTCTTGGCCGCCAGACTGAATCTCCCCTTCTATCATCAGTTGCCGTCTTTGATCACCGGTATCGGCTTGTTGTTCACGTTTTTGGCCATTCTGATCGGTCTGAGTAAACTCCACGCCGATGGCTCGGAGATTGTCGGTATTCAGGGATTGATCAATGGCTTGGCCGGCAAGTTCCTCACCTCGATCATCGGCTTGATCTGCGCCAATCTGTTTGTGCTGATCGAGAAGTCGCTGTTTCACCGGTTCACGCTCACCCAGCAAAGGTTTCTCACCCTACTGGATGAGTTATTTCCCCGTAAGACCATGGAACAGATGCTGGAGAATTTCAATCCTTCCGGACAGCCGTCCGTCGCGGCTGTGCCGGCGGCTGTTCCCGGCGATTTGGCCGAGCGATTGGCGTCAACCGTGGGGGATCGGCTCACGACCTCCATTTCGGCGTTGACCACTGCGATGCAGGCTCTGACGACGCGCGGGGCCGGCGAGGGGCAACCGGCCTATGATCATTTGGCGGAAGATATGGCTCGTGCGATTAAGCGGGAAATGGCGGCGCCGATTCACGAACTCAATCAGGCGATTCAGGACTTGACGCGATCGGTGGCGGGATTGCGGAACGGACGGCACCATCGAGAAGCCGTCGATGCAACTGAGCGGCGGATCGACACGGAGCTGCCAGCCTTCGGCGAGGCGGTGGAAGCCTGCGATCCCGCCATGTCGGGATTGCGATGGTTCGCCAATTGGCACGAGCGCTCGCCTGCCTAAAAAAGAGCTGCGGGACGTCGGATGAAGGCGTCAGGCGTCACCGGTGAAGGGCGACACCGACGACGTGAGACACAGGTTGATCGTATAACACAAGGAATGACGTCGATGCGACGAACGCCGTTTCAAGATGCGACGGATACGCCATCTCTTCTCACGGTGGGCGTGACTGATCTGATGACCTCCTTGGCCGTGATCTTCATCCTGCTGTTTACGGCCTATGTGACGAAAACTTCCCAAACCGAATCGCATGCGCACGAAATGAAATCTTCCGCGCAAGACACCACCTCGCCGATTCAGGGCATCAAAGAGGATATTCGAGCCCGCTTGCAGGAGCACTTTCAACGCTATCACTTGTCGCTCGATCCGGACCCGGGCGATCCGCTGGTTCTGAGAATCGTCGTGCCGGAAGAGTTATTGAATTTTGAGTTTGGAAAGGGTGGTTTGTCCCCGGCGGCGAGCCGGTTTCTGGCGGAATCCATGCCGGCCTATGCGTCAATTCTGTGCGGACCGCTGCGTGAAAAGATTGATTCGCTGGTGATCGAAGGACACACGGATGACAGGGGATCGGACATTCATAATCTGAAATTAAGTCAGGAACGGTCGTTCAACGTGATGGTCAAGGCTCTGGAAGTCATCGAAGGATCGGCGCCATGGATCTATGGATGCTTCCATGAGAAAACGTCGGCGAGCGGGCGCGGCCGGCAGGATCTCGTCTACGAAGACATCGGGTATCCGAATCGCGACAAGAGCCGGCGGGTCATCTTTAAGATCCGCCTGCGCTCCTCGGAGCAGACAGCGCTGGTCTCCGGCCTGACTCCTGTTCAATCCAACCCGCGCCTCCGCTGATCGAGGGCTGCGTCAAGCCGAAGCCAAGCCGCTACGGTACCCGTTGTGCATTCACGGCGCATCGGAAACCGACGTCATTGCGCCGCGCGGACGGAGCGTAGGCGGCGCGGTTGGCAGAGCGGATGGTCGCCGCGTCATTGTTCCACGCGCCGCCGCGGAGCACCCGCAACGGACTTATCGCCGGTCCTTTCGGGTTTTGCTCTGGCCCGGCTGCATAATAGTTCTGGTCATACCGGTCGGCGATCCATTCCCAGACATTGCCCGCGAGATCGTGCACCCCATAGGGACTGCTGCCCCATGGGTGGGAACCGACCGCGCCGAGGGTATCGTAGCCGGTCCATTTGCGTTGGCCGGCGTTGACATGCGCCTTTGTCGGCGACTCATTGCCCCAGGGATAGATCCGCTGATCCTGGCCGCGAGCGGCTTTTTCCCATTCGGCTTCGGTCGGAAGGCGCCGGCCGGCCCATTCGCAATACTCCTTCGCATCGTACCAATCCACTCCGATCACCGGCTTCTGTCCTTGTGCCCCAAGAGTCGCCTGTTTCCAGAGGAACGGCCGGTCGGAATGTTGGGCCTCAAAAAACCGAGCATAGCGCGAGACCGCCACTTCGTATTTGTCGATGTAGAACGCGTCCAGCTCAATCCGATGAACGGGTTGCTCATCAGCTTGTCCTGTCTCGCTTCCCATAGGAAAGAAGCCGGCCGGGATCAAGACCAGTGGAGCCCCGTCATGCCCTATGATCTCCTGTCGTATCACGGCAGCAGGGCCTCGGGTCTCGTTCGCATCAGCCGCATCATATATGGATAGGGCCGACACCAGAAGAAGAATGATCAAGGCCATGCAGGTGAGCGAAGGCGGGGATTGAGACGAACCCATCGGGTGCCATTATCAATCGCCGCGCAAAGGGAGACAACTCCTATCCGTGAGAGAACGGGCTCGCGTGAGCTATTTGAGGAGATAGTCGGAAATGAGCGCGGTCAATTCATCGGCTTCGATTTTGCCTTCGCGGGTCAAGAGCAATTTTCCGCCGGAGAATAAATGGGTGGTGGGATAGGTTTCGAACGTATGCCGCCGTTTGATCTCGCGGCAGCGGCCCGGCACATGCATTTTGGCCTTGCCGACTTTGACCTGCGGAAATTCCGCCGCGATTTTCTCTAAAATGGGGTCATAGGCCTTGCACGGTTCGCAGGTTGCCAGTCCGTAGGACACCAGCGCGGCGGGCGCGTCGGTGAAACTCTGATAATTTGCGTCGCTGACGTCTTCGACAGTGCCGGACATGATTTCGATGGAATCGAGCCTGAGGATCGAGGGCTGAGGCCAGGGAGACATTTCCGACCCCCGGCGCTCAGTCCTCTCGTGTGATGATTACTGTAATTTTTCCAGGGCAGCCAGGATGTCCTTATCGTCACGGGCTGTCTTGATCTCCTGCACCTTGACGTAGGCCACCTTGCCGTTCTTGTCGACGATAACCGTCGCCCGCTTGCCGCAATTCAACGGCTCGAAATAGAGGCCGTACTTCTTAACCACGTCGCGATTGAAATCCGACAGCAGGCGGTGTTTCAGCTCCAAGGAATCCGCCCAGGCCTTGTGCGAGAAAAAACTGTCCGTGCTGATGCCGAACAGTTCGGCATTGGCCGAGCCAAATTTGGGGAAATCATCGGTCAAACACTTATTCTCTCCGGTGCAGACAGGGCTCCAATCCAATGGATAGAACGCCAGGACCACGTTCTTCTTGCCCTTGTAGTCGCTGAGTTTCACATCTTTTTGATCCTGATCCTTTAATGTAAAATCCGGCGCGGTATCGCCGACCTTGATTTCTGAAGCTACATCACCCATTGCATCCTCCTTCTAGGTTAAACCATCCGACCCGCATTATTCATGAAGGATCGTGTCGCGACCGCATATGAGCCGGTATTGTCACGAACGCTCATGAATAATGCGGGGCGGCTGCGGCAAGCTCAAAATTGGTAACACGCATGGAAAAAGCTTGTCAACCGGGCAAAAGGCCCAAGTCAAGCCTGTCCTTTGCCGCGGTCCGCTGCTTACTCAATGACGATACGGCGGAAAATACGTTGAGTCTGCTGCACGGTCGCCGTGCGATGATTATCGATGGAGACCGTCCGTCCCGTTGAAGGAATCGCCATGGAGGACCCGACTTTAGGATTGATTCCTTGCTGCAGAATGTGATCCGCGGTTTCGGCCAGCACGTGCTTCGGTGAATCGGCGGGCAAGCCTTTGGACTGCCATATTTCCAGTTCATCCAATCCGAACTTGCTCATGCCCAATGTATGGAACCAATCGTGGCGTTCATCGTCCACCTCGCCCTGTGTCACATCGAGATGGTCATGGAGACGAAACACAGTCAGCGGCCGATCGCTCCAATCCGACGGATTACTGTACCGCCGGGTCACCTGATCCAGCGCGGTTCCCTGAGTAAGAAGGGTAAGCCCGCGGGCCAATCGAGCGGCGAACAGCACGGTATCGGGAGCCGTATGTGGCGCGGACGCCGCCGCCGTCACGGCGCCGACGTTACGATGGTCCCACATGCTCTGTTGGGACACGGAGTCGGCCTCCTCTGCCGGCAGTGAAATCGTGAGCCGCGCCTGCCATGGACCATGCGCGGCCGAAAGTCCGCCTGGCTGGCCGCTTTGCCGGAGAGTCAGCGGTCCTCCATATTCGAGGTCATACCAGATTTTCAGTTCATCGGCTGACGGGGCGGAGAAACTGTATCCGATCAGATAGAGGGGCGGCTTCGCTAAGGCGGCCTTCGGAGCTTTCTTGCGGATTCTCACTTGTTGCTTTTACGCGCTTTGCGACGATCTTCGGGATTCAAGAGCCGCTTTCGCAGGCGCAGGCTTTTCGGTGTTATTTCCACCAATTCATCCTGTCCGATATATTCGAGCGCAAACTCCAACGTCATTTCGCGCGGCGGGGTCAGCACCAAGGCTTCATCCGAGCCGGCGGCGCGCATATTCGTCAGATGCTTCTGCTTGCACACGTTGACATCCAGATCTTCCTCGCGATTGTTTTCCCCGACGACCATGCCTTGATAGACTTCGACCGACGGCCCGATAAAGAGCTCTCCTCGTTCCTGCGTCATGAACAGGGCATAGGCGGTGCTCGTCCCCTGCTCGAACGCCACCAGGGATCCGTGGGGCGCCACCACCAGCGCTTTTTCGTCGGCCGGTTCGTACCCGGAAAACACATGATGCAGAATGGCGGTGCCGCGGGTCTTGGCCATGAGCACATTCTTGAGTCCCATGATCCCGCGCGTCGGAATGCGGTACTCCAGATGCATTTCGCTGGAAGCGCCTTCGCTATGGATCAATTTCATATGGCGCAGCTCACCGCGTCGTCGCCCGATCTCTTCGATCACGGGCCCCTGATACTCGGACGGCACTTGGACCGTTAATTCTTCGAACGGCTCCGTCACGCTTTCCCCCTCACGATGCAGAATCACCTCCGGTTGCGAGACTTGAAGCTCGTAGCCTTCCCGGCGCATTTGCTCGATCAGAACTCCTAAATGAAGTTCACCGCGGCCGGCGACTAGGAATCGATCGGCGCTATCCGTCTCCTGCACCCGTAAGGACACGTTGGTTTCCAGTTCTTTGAACAGGCGTTCGCGTAGATGACGGGACGTCAGAAACTTTCCTTCTCGGCCGACAAACGGGCTGTTGTTGACCGAAAAGGTCATCTGAACCGTCGGCTCATCGATGGTCACGCGGGGGAGCGCAAGGGGGCTGGAGGCATCGGCGATCGTATCCCCGATATGGACTTCTTCCAAGCCCGCGACCGCGACGATCTCGCCCGCATCGGCCTGCTCCACGTCGGTGCGCTCCAGTCCCGAAAACACGGCGAGATCCGATACCTTCGCGGGCACATGGCCGCCGTCTTTCGTCAGGGTTACGACATTCTGCCGGCGGGCGATCGAGCCGGACTGGATCTTGCCGATTCCCATCTTGCCTTTATAGGAATCGTACGCCAGCGCCAGAACGAGGATCTGAAGCGCCGCGTCGCGATTAATCGCCGGCGCCGGGATCTTCTCCAGGATTGTGTCAAGGAGCGGCGCGATCTCGGTTCCCGGCTTGTTCATATCAAGAGTCGCGGTGCCGTTGATAGCGGACGTATAGACAATGGGGAAATCCAATTGCTCGTCCGTGGCCCCCAGATGCACGAACAAATCAAAGGTCCGATTGACGACGTCATCGACGACGGCGTCGGGGCGGTCGATCTTGTTGATCACCACGATGGCTTTATGCCCCAAGGCCAGGGCCTTGCGCAGGACGAAGGTCGTTTGCGGCATCGGACCTTCCTTGGCGTCCACCAAGAGCAGGACTCCATCGACCATGCGGAGCGTCCGCTCGACCTCGCCCCCGAAGTCTGCGTGCCCCGGCGTGTCCACAATATTGATCTTGACGCCGTTGTAGACAACGCTGGCATTCTTGGCCCTGATCGTGATGCCGCGCTCCCGCTCCTGATCCATCGAATCCATGATGCGTTCGCCCATGTCTTGAATTTTTCGATGCACCCGTGTTTGACGAAGCACGGCGTCGACCAATGTTGTTTTGCCGTGATCGACGTGGGCGATGATGGCGATGTTTCGGATGTCCTGGCGCCGGTCATGCGGGGCGCGAAGGCCTGAGAAGGTGGAGGGAGCGGCGGTATGCTGTTCCATAAAATATCCCGATGCAAAAGGTTGCACAAAAAAGGCGCCCTCGCTACATGCAAAAGGCGCCATCCGGAGTATACTCGATGCACTATCCCGGCCACAAGCGGAGCTCATTTCTCGTACCGGCGCCGTGCATCGAGTGCGACGTTGCTTGAGTTTGCAGGCTTCGCATTGTATGGTGAAAGCACATCGGCGAGACCGATATTCGCATGTCTGACAGCAGTCATCCGCTCGATACTCCCGACAAACCAAGACGTCCATGGCGATGGTGGCACGTTGCCCTGATCGCCTTTGTGTTTTCCTTGCTGCTCGCCGGCGGCGGCGCGGGGGCGACACTCTGGTATTTTTCCCAGGACCTTCCGTCGCTCGAACCGTTGCAAAATTACCAGCCGAGCCTGGTGACCCGCGTCTATTCCGATGACAGGCAGATCATCGGCCAGTTCTTTATCGAGCGGCGCTTTCTGAAGCCACTTCCCGAGATTCCACAAATTCTCACGCAGGCGGTGATCGCGACGGAAGATGCCCGATTCTTCGAGCATCCCGGTCTCGACATCGTCGGTATTCTGCGGGCGGCATGGGCGAATATCCGTCATGGGGGGCGGAAGGTCCAAGGGGCCAGCACGATTACCCAACAGTTGGCCAGGTCCCTGTTCCTGTCATCCGAACGCACCT
>DASSBQ010000151.1:0-3092 GCA_035698625.1 Nitrospiraceae bacterium | reverse complement strand
GCGTGCTTTTCCTAGGAAGGCGTCGCAAACCGGAGAGGCGGTATCGGGCCGGCGCGCAAGAGCCATATCGGACCGGTACAGAAGGTCCCTACCGCATGTCGTAGGGAGATGGGGTGCCATGTCGGCGCGCATAGAGCGCGTGCCGCTCTGTTGCCATGAGATGGGGGCTGAAGCCCGATTGACGATCCAAGGACGCCGGACGGCAGGATCGTGTCTGCTTTCAATCGTGGAGGTGCATAACAATGTCCGAGACGTCGCTGATCCGTTGTCCCGCGTGTGGGGCGATGAACCGCGTGCCGCAGGCGAAAATCGACCAGGGTTTGCACGCGACCTGTGGATCATGCAAAACATCGC
This sequence comes from Nitrospiraceae bacterium, assembly GCA_035698625.1. Lineage (GTDB taxonomy): Bacteria > Nitrospirota > Nitrospiria > Nitrospirales > Nitrospiraceae > DASSBQ01. Next base: position 2,738 of record DASSBQ010000151.1, on the reverse strand, counting down.
TGCCGATCGGCAACAAGCCGATGACGGTAACCGATGCCAATTTCGCCTCGATGGTGGAGCGTTCGCCTCTGCCGGTGTTGTTGGATATGTGGGCCGAATGGTGCGGGCCTTGCCGGATGGTAGGGCCGATGATCGACGAGTTGGCAGGATCAATGGCCGGCAAGGTCCGTGTCGCGAAGCTAAATGTGGATGAAAATCCGGCCATCGCGGCACGCTTCGGCGTTCAGAGTATCCCGACTCTCTTGGTCTTCAAGCAAGGTCGCGAGGTCGATCGCATCATCGGCGCGCAGCCCAAACCTGAAATCATGCGGAGGCTGGAACAAGTCATCAGTTGAACTGGGCGTTCTCAATGGCGCCGGAGCGCTAGGACTTGCTTCCTACGGTCCTGCCGCCGCTTTAGTATGCCATGTTGGAACTCTTCAAGCATGCAGCGAGCCGGTCGCTCGAACCTGCCCGGCCGCCCCAGGGCCTCTCGCGCTGGCGCGAATCATCGAAGTCGTGATACACACAAACATGGGTCTTCGCGCGCTTGAAGAATTATCCTTCGATAACACGTACGCCGGGCTGCCGGAAGTCTTTTATGCCAAGCTCAACCCCACTCCCTTTTCCGAGCCGCCTTATCTCGTCAGTTTTAATCCTGCCGCCGCCGCGTTGATCGACCTCCATCCCGATGAAGCGAATCGATCGGAATTTGCCGGGTTGTTCGGGGGAAGCTTGCTTGTACCCGGGATGGAACCCTTGGCGATGCTCTATTCGGGCCATCAGTTCGGCGTCTATGTCCCGCAACTGGGAGACGGCCGGGCGATCCTCTTGGGTGAAATCCGGAATGAGCGTGAAGAGCGATGGGATCTTCACCTCAAGGGGGCGGGTATGACACCGTTCTCGCGCGATGGGGACGGCCGATCGGTCCTCCGCTCGGCGATACGCGAATATCTCTGCAGTGAAGCGATGCACGGCCTGGGGATCCCCACCACCAGGGCCCTATGCATCGTCGGGAGCGAGGAGAAAATCTATCGGGAACAGATCGAAACCGCCGCGACCATCGTTCGTATGGCCCCCTCGCATGTGCGGTTCGGCACGTTCGAAATCTTCTACTACCGGAAGCAATATGAGCATCTGCAGCGCTTAGCCGACTATACGATCGAGTTGCATTTTCCCGCGCTCGCGCCGGCAGCCGATCGGTACGTTCAATTTTTTGGGGACGTCGTCAGGCGGACTGCCGAATTGGTCGCCAGGTGGCAGGCGGTCGGATGGGCGCACGGGGTGCTCAACACCGACAACATGTCGATTCTCGGCGTGACGCTCGATTACGGGCCCTATGGGTTCATGGACGACTATGATGCAGGCTTCATCTGCAATCATTCCGATTATAACGGCCGCTACGCCTTCAACCAGCAACCCCACATCGGATTATGGAATCTGAGCTGCCTCGCACAGACGTTCTTGCCGCTGGCCCCGAAGGAAGAGCTGAAAGCCGCGCTGGATTCCTACATGCCGATCTACAGTGCGCACTACCGGTCCCTGATGCGGGCCAAGCTCGGGCTGCGCGAGGAGCGGGCCGGCGACGAGGAGTTGATGCATGACTTGTTGGGGTTGATGCAAGGGAGCCGTGTCGATTACACCAGGTTCTTCCGCGAGCTGTCGGTATTTCGTTCAGAAACGGGCGCAGAACGGCCGCTGCTCCGCGACTGGTTCTTGGACCCGGCGCGGTTCGACGAGTGGGCGGCACGCTATGGCGCACGGTTGCAGGAAGAAGGCAGCCGTGACGAGGAGCGCCGGCAGCGCATGAACCGGGTGAATCCGAAGTACGTTCTGCGCAACTATCTGGCTCAAATCGCGATCGAGAGGGCGCAGCAAAAGGACTTCTCCGAGATCGATCGGTTGCTGAGGCTGCTCCATGATCCGTTCTCCGAACAACCCGGCATGGAATCCTACGCCGCTCCTCCGCCAAACTGGGGCAAACATATTGTCGTGAGCTGCTCCTCATAACCGTCGTATAGCAGGATGCTGAAAAAGCCCGCCTGGCGTTGTTCTCGGAAGACACTGGCGCTCACCGACTCGCGCCCGTGCGCAAGCATGAGACGACTTATTCGTCGTCTCGCTCACCTCAGAGGCTCAACGTACGACCCGGGAAAAGAGCCCGTCTCGGCGGGCTCGGGGCGGGCCGGGTGAAAAAGGATTACGAGTCGCCTCAAGACACTGCCGGCTCACCGACTCGCCGGCGTCCAACAAGCCTGGCGCTCATTATTCTTCGCGCCGTGGACCTCACTGCGGCCGCGCTGGACGGCCCTTTTGAACATCCTGTAAGCTAGTTTTCTATGACGCCAATGAGATCCAATAGGTTCACATGGTCTGGTATTGGAAATACCGCTGTTGCGCAGAACTGAGAATATCCGCATTATAAGGTGTCGGAAGGAGAAACAGTATCGTGAGCTTGCAGGACTTGACGCCGGAGCAACTGAAGGAGCTTGTGAAAGGCCTGATCGATGACCGGCTCCGCGAGTTACTCGGCGATCCGGATCTCGGTGCGCCGATGGGCGAGGCATTGCGCGAGCGATTGAAACGGTCTTTGGCCTCTACCGAGCGGATCAGCGGCGATGACATCGCCGAAAAGCTCGGGCTCCGCTGGTAAGGCGATGGCCTGGTTCCGTCTTTCGTTCCGGCCCGAGGTCGTCGGTGATTTCGAAAAGATCGAGAAGCCGATTGCGCAGCGACTCTTTGAAAAGACCAAATGGCTG
>DASSBQ010000150.1:0-3059 GCA_035698625.1 Nitrospiraceae bacterium | reverse complement strand
TCTGACGGCACGGCAGCTCACCGTAACGTTCCTGCGGAAGTCCGCCCCGCGCGAACGGGATCGGAAAAGCAATACGCCGGCCTTGGACGAATTCGGACGCGATCTCACTCAGTTGGCTCAGGAAGGCCAACTCGATCCGGTGATCGGCCGCGCCGATGAAATTGAACGCGTGCTTCAGATCCTAAGCCGCCGCACGAAAAACAATCCGGTGCTGATCGGAGAATCCGGCGTCGGGAAAACGGCGATCGTGGAAGGGCTGGCCCAACGGATCGTTACGTCCGAGGTGCCGGATAATCTTCTTTCCCGGCGGGTCATCGCCTTGGATCTCGGGTCGCTGGTGGCAGGCACGAAGTATCGCGGCCAATTTGAAGAACGACTCAAGGTCGTCATGAAGGAAATCGTCCAGGCCGGCAACATTATCATTTTCATCGACGAACTGCATACTCTGGTGGGCGCCGGAGCAGCTGAAGGGTCGATCGATGCGTCCAACATGCTGAAGCCGGCGCTGTCCCGAGGGGAGATCCAATGCATCGGTGCGACGACCTTGGACGAGTATCGCAAGCACATTGAAAAGGACGGCGCGCTCAAGCGCCGGTTCCAGCCGATCCATGTCCAGCCTCCCTCCACGGATGAAACCGTCCGGATCATCCAGGGACTGCGGGATCGGTACGAGGAACACCACGGCGTCGAGATTACCGAGGACGCCATTGCCGAGGCGGTGAAACTCTCAGACCGATACATCACGGACCGATTCCTGCCGGATAAGGCCATCGATTTGATCGACGAGACAGGGTCGCGGGCAAAACTGCAGACCTATGCCCTTCCCACGGAACTGAAAGCCCTCGAACAGGAACTAAAAAAAGTTTCGCGGGAGAAAGAACTCGCCATTTCCATGCAGAACTTTGAGGAGGCCGTGCGGCACCGCGAGGAAGAAGAACGATTGCGGAAGCTGCTCGACGAATCGAAGCGGGAATGGAAAAAGAATCAGGAGAAACATAAGCCGACGATCGGCAAAGAAGATGTCGCCTATGTCGTATCGAAAATGACGGGCATTCCGCTGTTCAAGTTGGAGGAAGAGGAGTCCAACAAACTCCTGCGGATGGAGGACTTCCTTCATAAGCGCGTGATCGGCCAGAACGAGGCGATCTCCGCTGTAGCCCGAGCCATCCGGCGTTCGCGTGCCGGCTTGAAAGAGGCGCGCAAGCCTATCGGCTCCTTTATCTTTCTCGGCCCCACGGGTGTCGGCAAGACCGAACTGGCTCGGACACTGGCTGAGTTCCTTTTCAACAGCGAAGATGCGTTGATTCGCATCGACATGTCCGAATACCAGGAGAAATTCACGAGCTCCCGTCTGTTCGGCGCCCCTCCGGGCTATGTCGGTTATGAAGAGGGCGGACAGCTGACCGAGAAGGTGCGGCGCCGGCCCTATTCGGTCGTGTTGTTCGACGAGATCGAAAAGGCTCATCCCGACGTGTTCAACGTTCTCCTGCAAGTCCTGGATGACGGCGTCCTGACCGACAGTTTGGGCCGTAAAGTCGATTTCAAGAACACGGTGGTCATCATGACCTCGAATATCGGCACCAAGTTGATCCAGAAAGGGGTTTCTCTCGGGTTCCAGAGCGAGGAGCAGGGCGAACAGAGCCGTCGGCGGAAAGAAGATGTACTCGGCGAACTGAAGCGGGCATTCAGCCCCGAGTTCTTGAACCGGATCGATGAAATCGTGGTCTTCCACCCGCTGGAGAAAGAGCATTTGTTCAGCATTCTCGACATCCTCCTGCGGGAATTGAACTTGCGGTTGCTGGATAAGGGCGTCACGATCGAAGTCGACGACGAGGTTAAACACTGGCTGATCAAGGAAGGGTATGAACCGCTGTATGGGGCGAGACCTATGCGCCGGACCATTCAGCGGGCGATCGGCGACCCGCTGTCCGAGGAATTGATCAAGGGCCGGTTCAAGGAAAATCGAAAGATTAAGGTGGTTCTGCGTGACGGGACACCGGCCTTCATCGAACAAGAAGCCATGGCGGAGGTGTAAGACTCACTTGAATTCCGTTGCCGAGCTTACACATACGGCATAGGTTTTTCAGGCGACCCCCGAGATCGTGCACGATCCGGGGGTCGTCCATTTTATTGTGGACTCATTGGGCGGAACGTTCATCGGAAACATTCAACGGGTTCAAGGTCCGATTCCGAACCGGCGCCATTCGCGCCATCAGGTCGCATAATTTGCACAACATACATATCTGTGGGATCCGTATTGTCTACAAATCGACCCTGGAAACCCGGCCCTATCCTAGGCATCGAAACCTCGTGCGACGAGACGGCCGCGGCGGTGCTTGATGCCGGGGGACGGGTGCTCTCCAATATCATCTCGTCGCAACACGACGTTCACCGGCGCTTTGGCGGAGTGGTTCCCGAACTCGCATCGCGGAGTCATATTCAGGTCATTGAAGGAGTGACGCAGACCGCGCTTGAGCAGGCTTCGCTCAACTGGAGCGATATTGGCGCCGTTGCCGTCACGCAAGGTCCCGGTCTTGCCGGGGCGCTTCTGGTAGGACTGAGTTATGCGAAAGGCGTCGCATATGCTCTGCAGGTACCGCTCATCGGTGTGAGTCATCTTGAAGGGCATATGGCCTCGGCCTGGATCGATGATCCTTCATTTCCAGAATCCTGCGTGATTCTCATCGTCTCCGGCGGGCATACGCACCTGTATTTGTCTCATCCTGGTCATCCCTGTCGCCTGTTGGGTCGAACCATCGACGACGCAGCGGGTGAGGCCTTTGATAAGGGCGCGCAAATACTCGGTCTTGGATACCCAGGCGGTCCGGCCCTCGACCGCCTCGCCAAGTCTGGTGCTCCGGACACGGTCCGCTTCCCACGGTCCTACGTGTCTCGCGGAGGTCTCGATTTCAGCTTCAGCGGTCTCAAGACATCGCTGTTGTATCATGTGCATGAACTGGATGAATCCGAACGCGATCGACGTCGGGCCGATATCGCGGCGGCCTATCAGGAGGCGATTGTCGATGTGTTGGTCACCCGTGCGTTCGAGGCGGTGCGGC
>DASSBQ010000149.1:0-10597 GCA_035698625.1 Nitrospiraceae bacterium | reverse complement strand
CGCTCTTCCTGCCCTTGGCATCAGACTTCAGAATTCATCGAGAGACTGATTCCGTAAGACGAGCAACGCCTTCGAGGTATTGGAAACGGTCAACACGACGATCGCCCGCTTCCCTTCGCGTGAGGGCGTGCAGTAGCCGCTTTTCACATTGATCCGCGCCTTTGTCAGGGAGTCCGCCACCTGTTTCAACGCCCCCGGCTTGTTTTCGAGGCTCAGAATGAGCGCAGTTTCCTCCCGGAATTTAATCTTGGCCTTCCTCAGAGCGGTTCGCGCATTGTCCGGATCCGCCACGATGAGGCGCAATTTACCCTTCCCTGTCGTGACCTCCGGAGCGAGGAAGGCCTTGATGTTCACCCCGGCGCCGCCGAGCACGGCGGCGACCTGGGCCAGCACACCGGGCTTGCTCTGCTCGCTGATCACGAATTGAGTTGTCGTCGGCATGAGAATCTCCCTTATCGAATTTCCATTGGTTGCTGCGTGGCCCGCCATTCATACTACATGAAAAACGGCATTGCTTTCGAGTTGTGATACGGGCCCGTCTCATGGCTCTCACGAACAGCCGCTTGTTGCTCCGCAATTCTCACACTTTAGGCAGGTTCCGTTGCGCACCATCTTGAACTGCTTACACTCCTGGCACGGGTCACCCTCATAACCCTGTTGGCGGGCGATCTGCACAGCGGTCAAGGTCAGCGTTTCCCGCTTCAACTCCATCTTATGCGCCACGGCACCATTGCCATGTCCGTGCCCGTTTCCGTGGAGGCCATTTCTCACCGGGAGGTGTTCGGTCAGGATCGACGATTTGGCCAACGCTGTCATGTCCGCCTCTTCGGCGACGCATTCGGGATCTTGATCATCCTTCTTCATGGAATCCATTCGCAAATCTTCTTCTTGCACCTGCGACAGATCTTTACGCTCTAAATAGGTAATGGCAAGCTCCCGGAAGATATAGTCGATGATCGAGGTCGCCATCTTGATCCGATCGTTGAGCTTGACGGGACCGTTGGGCTCAAACCGTGTGAAGACGAAGGCCTCGACAAACTCTTCGAGCGGCACGCCATGCTGCAGCCCCAGCGAGATTGCGATGGCGAAATTGTTCATCAGGCTGCGGAACGCGGCTCCCTCTTTGTGCATGTCGAGAAAAATCTCTCCCAGCGTACCGTCACTATACTCGCCGGTGCGAAGATATAGTTTGTGTCCGCCGATGATGGCCTTCTGCGTATAACCGCTACGGCGCGTCGGCAAGGGCCGCCGTTTGGCCAGATACCGAACCAGCACCTTTTCCGCCACCCGCTCCGCCGCCGCCATGACCGGAGACGTCGCCTCAACCGTTTTGCCGCTGTCGCTCGAAGAGTTCAAAGGCTGGCTCAGCTTGGAGCCGTCGCGGTAGAGTGCCACCGCCTTGACCATACTCCGCCAGGCAAGCAGATAGGCGGATTTCACGTCTTCAAGCGTGGCGTCGGCCGGCATGTTGATCGTTTTGCTGATGGCGCCGCTGATAAAGGGCTGAGCGGCCGCCATCATCCGGATGTGAGCCTCGACGGCGATGAATCGCTGTCCGAACCTGCCACAGCGGTTGGCGCAATCGAAGACCGGCAGATGCTCGGGCTTTAAATGCGGCGCTCCCTCGATGGTCATGGTTCCGCAGCAGAAATCGTTGGCGCTCACGAGTTCTTCCTGGGTGAATCCCAGGGCCTTGGCCATATTGAAGGTCGGATCGGCCAATTGCGCCTCGGTCAAGCCCAGTTTCTGACGGCAGAAGTCCTCGCCCAGCGTAAATTTATTGAAGGCAAACTGAATCTCAAAGGCTTGCCCCAGGGCGCTCTCCAACCGTTCCAGCGCAACATCGTCAAATCCCTTCTGCCGCAATGTCTCATGGTTGATGAACGGCGCGCCTTTGAGCGTCTGGCGGCCGGCGCAGTAGGCGACGATGTCCTGAATCTGCGCATCCGTATAGCCCAAGGTAGCCAAAGCGGGAGGCAGGCTTTGATTGATGATTTTGAAATAGCCTCCGCCTGCCAGCTTCTTGAATTTCACGAGGGCGAAATCCGGTTCGATGCCGGTCGTATCGCAATCCATTACCAGTCCGATCGTGCCGGTCGGAGCGATCACGGTGACCTGCGCATTTCTGAAGCCATAGGCCGTGCCCAACTCCAGAGCCCGATCCCATGACCGGCGCGCGGCGATCAGCAACTCGGGAGGGCAGTGTTCTGGTTGGATGCCGCTCGGATGGACGGTCAGTCCCTCGTATTCGCTTGAAGAAACATGGTACGCGGCATGCCGGTGGTTGCGGATGACCCGCAGCATATGGTCGCGGTTCCGTTGGTAACCGGGAAACGCGCCAAGTTCGGCGGCCATTTCGGCGGACGTCGCATAGGATTCGCCGGTCATCAGAGCCGTGAGCGCGCCGCACAACGCCATCGCTTGCGGCGAATCGTACGGAATGCCTTGGCGCATGAGAATGGTACCGAGGTTGGCATACCCCAACCCGAGGGTCCGATATTCATAACTTTTCTGCGCGATGGCCTTGCTGGGAAACGAGGCCATCAGCACGCTGATCTCCAGCACGATGGTCCAGAGACGCACGGCATGACGGAAGCTTTCCAAATCGAATTCTCCATCCTCCGTATAAAACTTGGCGAGATTCAGTGATGCGAGATTGCAGGCCGTATCGTCCAGAAACATATATTCCGAACAGGGATTCGACGCATTAATCCTGCCGTCTTCCGGACAGGTATGCCATTCGTTGATCGTCGTGTCGTACTGCGTCCCGGGATCGGCGCAAATCCAGGCGGCCCAGGCGATCTTGTCCCAGAGGTCCCGCGCCTTGACCGTCTTGGACACTTTTCCATCGATACGGCGTTTGAGCTGCCAGTCTCCATCCTGTTCGAGGGCCTGAAAGAACTCGTTGGGAATGCGGACGCTGTTGTTGGAGTTCTGGCCGGAGACCGTCTGGTAGGCCTTGCCGTCCCAGTTCGTGTCGTATTCATGGAAGACGAAGTGGGTATATCCTTGCCTGGCGAAATCAAACATCCGCTGGATGTAGGCTTCCGGGGTCGCATCCCGGCGGGCTGCGGCGATGGCTTCCCGCAAGGCTCCATTTTTCTTTACATCGAGTTCGACCTTGGTTTGGCCGGCGCCGTCCGCATCGAAACAGGCCCTCAGCACCGCGTTCAATCGCTGGGCGCAAATCTTGGATCCCGTCACCATGGCGGCGACCTTCTGCTCTTCCACGACTTTCCACTCGATGAACTCTTCGATATCCGGATGATCCAGGTCGAGACAAACCATCTTGGCGGCGCGCCTTGTGGTCCCGCCGGACTTGATGGCGCCGGCGGCCCGATCGCCGATTTTCAAGAAGGACATGAGCCCGGAGGATCTGCCCCCGCCCGACAGGGGTTCGCCGTCTCCCCGCAGACGGGAAAAGTTGGTGCCGGTCCCGGATCCATATTTGAACAGCCGCGCCTCGCGCACCCAGAGATCCATGATGCCGTTTTCATTGACGAGATCGTCTTCAATGGACTGGATGAAGCAGTTATGGACTATCACATTGTTCGACAAGTACTGTCCGCTGGAGGTTTGAATGTCGTACACGGGCTCCACGCCGAGGGCTTCGATGCGGACGATGGTTTCTTCCCTTAGTCCCGGCAGTTCTTTGCCTGGAAAATCATCCGAACAGGCACGGTCCAATCTGCGCCGCTTCTCCTCCGACACGAAACCGATCAACTCACGGAAGCGATTCCGCGCTTGCGCATAGCCGATGGAAACAAAGTAGGGAACCCGGCGATTGCTTCGAGTCTCTACGCCTCGTTGAACCCGCGCATAGATGCCCAGATTCAGCAACAGGGCCTGGACCTCGCGCGCAAGCTGCCGGGACACAGTCGTCAACACGATGTCTGATGTTCGAGATCCGCGCGGTCTCAGCCGAACCGTCCCATCGGCCTGAAACAGAGCGCGCAAATAAGCCACGAGTGCTTCACGCCCCAAGCCGCGCAGCCCCGATCCCATGGTCAGGTCTTCCTTCGGTCCGCGCAGCAAGTCGAATTTTTCCACGAACGGTCGGAGCACCTCGCCGTACAATCTGATGCGCCTGATATCCAGCCCGGGCGTTCGAGTCTCCACCGACCGGATGTGATAATGCACATCAGGAAATACGCGCTGAATACGATCCTGAACGAACTGGAACTCATCCTTATCGATGGTCATAAATTCCAGCGTAAGACTTCGATTCGTGCCATGTTCGTACTGTCCGACGAACCCATCGCCATGCAGCCATCCGACAAGCGCCGCTTCATCTTCCGCCGCCGAATTATGCCGGCTCTCAATCTCGGTCGCGGTCGAGAGCTCCAACTGCATTCCCGGAGCTAAAGCGTCCACCCGGCGCCATTCGCCGCGGGTACGGCGGGCAGGCTTCGCCCACACCAGATGATCGGCTGTCGCATCGATGCAGACCCCGTTCTTCAAGACAATCCTGAACACCGGCTTACTTCCATTTTCCTGAACTGCAATCACCTGGGCGGTTCCGCCGCCGTCACGACTGCCGTCATACACGCCCAGTCCAATGAGCCGATGATTCACGATTTCCCCGATCGGGATCGGACCTTCCGGAGTGGAGATCAAGGCGCCATAGGGCTGACACGCGTGAGGTTGCGGGTGCTCGAAGGCATTGGTGGCTTTCACCACGGTCTTGGTATCGGGATCGACATAGTAATGGCCTTGAGCCGGGCCGGTCAGACCGTAGGCGTAATGGAGCCCCGTGTTGAACCATTGGGGCGAATTCGGCGCGGCCATTTGATGGGCCAGCATGTAACACAGTTCATCGTGGAACGCGCTGGCGTCTTCAGAGGTTTTGAAATAGTTGTATGATTTTCCCCAAAAGGTCCAGCAACCGGCGAGACGTTCGAATATCTGCCGGGCATCCCGCTCCCCTCCAAGGACCGGTTTACCGTCTGCTCCCATCACCGGGCTGCCGTCGGCATGGACTTGCGGAACCCCGGCCTTCCTGAAATATTTTTGAGCCAGGATATCGATAGCCAACTGAGACCAGGATTCGGGTATGTCGATATCGGCAAGCTTGAAAACAGTTGACCCGTCAGGATTTCTGATCTCAGAGGATCGCTTGACGAACGCCAGGTCTTCGTATGGAGTACGGCCACGCTTCGTAAATCGCCTTTCTATTCTCACGATTTCCTCCTTACGATAACGGCCATGCGGAGTTGCCGATCTTTGGACATCACGGGATCAAAAATAGTGGAGTGGGAGTACTCTCTGTTGCAGCGCGCGCTACTACATATAGCTATTATAAAATATTGTCAAACAAAATGTTGTGGGTTTGACTGTGAATGACGGGGACAACCTGGTGATAACCGATTCCCCAAGATTGGCGCTGAAATCATGCCGGTATCGAGAGAGTTATCCACAGCGGACCTCTGTTTAATCCAGCAACGTTCCCTAGAACGTTGTCCCTAGAATGCCAGCCGGCCGATCTTCAGCGTCGCCTCTTCGACTCCACGGATCGGCACAAACCACGAGGCCACGCCGACCACCACGATCTCCTGGTCCAGGACCTTCGTACGGTATACACTCCAGAGGCCCCAATTCGCCCGCTGTGTCGAGGGCCTGACGATGCCTTCGAGGAGTTGCTTCTTCTGAGAGTGGAAAACAGCCCGGATCATTGCCTTATCTGCTTCCGGTTGATCGATTCGATCGAGCGCCGCCGCAAGCTTCCGTTCAACAAAATAGAGATAGTCCTCGGTCGTCGGATTCGTCATCACGAGCCCGATGGCCACCGACAATGCGGCAACAACCATCCCCAGATGCCATGATGTCATAGTCCGGCCGATTATATATGAGACATGTATTAAGCTTCTCCGATCGTATGGAAAAACGATTGGAGCTGTTTGACAATTACCTTGCGCCTCTTTAGCTTACGCCGGTTCCGCATGGCAATCCGTCTTATCAGGAGGGAGTCATGTTCGTATGGAGTAAACGTTTGGTCGCCATCTTGCTGGGGCTTTTTGTCCTGGCTCTGGGAATTGTTCTCGCTCAGGGATCAGCCGAGAATATGAGCACGTTCGGAATGCATACGACCCGCTGGATGGCGCTGAACTACGTGGGTGTGATCATCTGGATTTTTGTCTGGATGATCGATCAGGCAAGAGTCAGGGGCAAGAACATATGGCTGTGGCTGGTTCCTTTTCTTCTCGCTCCCCTCCCCACACTGATGCTGTTCATCCTGTTTCTCCAGCGGAGATTCAAGTAATGAGAAAGGAATGCGCTTAGGCCAACGCTTCGACGCCGGCTCCCCGCGGACTGGTTTTATCCTCGACCGGCTTCCTGAGATGCCACAAGAGCCAGAGACCCGGTAGCGCCGACAGGAACGTCACGAAGAAGAACATTCCCCATCCCACCGATCCGACCAGCTTCGCCGCCGGCCATCCAAGAAACACTCGACCGACCGCCTCGACCGAGGACAAGAGCGCAAATTGCGTGGCAGTATAACGATGGTCGCAGAGCGACATCACCAACGACACGAACGCGGCGGTCCCCATGCCGCCCGTCAGGTTCTCAAATCCCACCGCAAACGCCATGGCCGCATAATTTTTTCCGACCCAGAACAGAATGAGGAAGGAGAGATTCGACAAGGCTTGGAGCACGCCGAAAATCAGAAGCGAGCGGAACAGGCCCAGACGCGGCATGAGCATGCCGCCGATAAAGGCGCCGAGAATCGTCGAACCAAGGCCGAATGCCCTGATAACTCCCACATCCGTGGAAGAAAAATCCAAGCCACGAATCAAGAATGGTGTGGTCAGAGATCCGGCGAAGGCATCGCCTAGTTTGTAGAGTACGATCAGGGCGAGGAGCGCGAGCGCCATTGGTCTGGCAAAGAATTCCTTCAGTGGCCCAACTACCGCCTCATGCATGCTGCTGGGGCCTTGTTGCGCCTCGGCCGGTTCGGAGCTTATCAGGATGGTAACGGTCCCCAACAACATAAGACCGGCCATGCAGAGGTATGTGGCCGACCAGCCGACTCGATCCGCCAGCACCAGCGCCACGGATCCGGACACGATCATGGCAAGCCTGTAGCCCATCACCCAGGTCGCCACGCCTAATCCCCGTTCCTCCGGCTTCAACAGATCGGTCCGGTAGGCGTCGAACACAATGTCTTGTGACGCGGACACGAAGGCCACCCCCAAGGCAATGGCGGCGAACACATGCGGCATGACGGTCGGTCCGGTGAGGGCCATGGCGGTCAAGGAACCGGCCAACCCCAGCTGCGTGAGAATCATCCACCCGCGCCGGCGGCCCAGCCACGGCGGCACCAGACGATCCATGACAGGCGCCCACATGAACTTGAGGGTATAGGGCAGCCCGACATAGGCGAAGAGTCCGATAGTCGCCAATTCCACATTCGCCATTGTCAACCAGGCTTGCAGTGTCCCCCCCGTCAGCGCGAGCGGAAGACCGGATGCAAAACCGAGCGGCAGCATCACGCCAAGGCGAGGGGTGAGGAGGGAACGGATTGTGACGGCGTTCATCGACGGATGGTCTCGTTCGGACAATCTCTCATGCGGTTCTTACGCAGGGCAGCATACCACCAGCAGGCAACCGGGCGGCAGAAGAATCGACAAACGAGGCGGTGGGATCAAGCGGCCACAGGGCATGACCGGACGGAATCAGCAAGGCTGCCCGTTAAAAATGCAGGGTTTGTACCGGGCGATGTCGAACTCGACATTCTCCTGATACACCTTTTCATTCCCGTTCACACCGTCCTGCTCCGGATCATTCCACATCGTATGGTTCCACCAATAGAAGAGGGGATTCTGTTCGGTGTAATAGACCGGATTGCCATAATTGCTGCGGGCATATTCCTGGACCAAGCGGCCGGTGATGTAATCAACGGTCCCATCGCCTTTCAGCGAGTACAACATGATGAACAGACGCGCTTCATGGTCGTACAGTTCGTCGATCCGCGTATTGAGATCCGGCTCGACAGGAAGCACTTCTCGGGAAGACGTATCGGCGGGCAGCGACATGATCGTCAGTAGGCCTGCGAGGGTAAGAGCAAGTGGCCATCTCATGAGTCACCTCTCAGTCTGCTCGCGAGTAATTTAGCATCTTGAAATCATCGATGCAACGTTTCGGCCCGGGCGATTCGATCGGAATGCGTCGAAGCAAGAACATGACGGCGGCGGATTCATTCACGGCTGCTCATCGGAGTATGCGGAAGCCCGGACCGCTTGCTCATCATGGAATCCCTAACCTATAATTACGATCTTCATGTCCCAGCAACCCAGCAAAGCCCGCGCATCCCTCCACACATTGGGCTGCCGCCTCAATCAAGCGGAGACGGCCGTGCTCGGCGATGTATTGAAACGCCACGGCTACGACATCGTACCATTCGGGGAATCGACGGACCTTCTCGTGCTCAACACCTGTTCCGTCACGGAGAATGCCGAGAAAGACTGCCGTTATGCGGTCCGCAAGACATTGCGGCATTCACCCGAGGCTTTTGTCGCCGTGACAGGCTGTTATGCGCAGACGGGACGCGAAGCCTTGCGCCAAGTGCCGGGAATCGATTTGCTGCTGGGCAATCAATTCAAGCTCGACTTGCCAAAGTATCTGCCTGCATCAGATTCGCTGCGGAAATTGCCTGCGGCCGAGGTGCACCATACAAGGACGATCCACGGGGAGGACTTTACCCTGCCGGGCGCGGCTTATTCCGACTCAACGCGCGCATTGGTAAAGATTCAGGACGGATGCGGTTTCATGTGCAGCTTCTGCATCATTCCCTTCGCGCGCGGCCATGAGCGGAGCCGGGTCCTGGACGATGTTCTGCGCGAGGCGGAATCCTTGGCGGCACGCGGATACAAGGAATTGGTCCTCACCGGAGTCAACATTGGACAATATCAATATCGCGACCAGGGTTTCATAGACTTGCTTCGTCATCTTGAAACGGTCCCGGGAATCGCTCGGATCAGAATTTCCTCGATCGAGCCCACGACCGTCAGCCGTGACTTGCTTGGTTACATCGCCGCATCAAGCAAGCTCTGCCGCTATTTGCATATTCCTCTTCAAAGCGGCGACGACCGGGTTCTTGAAGCGATGAATCGAAGATATACCGTCCTGGACTATACCCGTCTCATCGAGTCCGCATGCCGATTGATGCCTGACCTCGGCTTGGGAACCGATCTCATGGTCGGATTCCCGGGGGAAACCGAAGAGGAGTTCGATCATACGGTCCAAGCCGTCCGCGACCTGCCGTTTGCCTATTGTCACGTCTTCAGCTATTCACAGAGGCCCGGCACCGCCGCGGCCAGGATGCGACACTCTATGCCGGCTTCGACCGTCAGGCGGAGAAGCCGTATCCTGGCCGCGTTGTCCCGGCAAAAGAGTCTGGCGGAGCATGAACGGCACATCGGCCGGACCGTGCGGGTGCTTTTTGAGAAGGGAAAACGTGACAGGTTGTCCATGGGCTTGACCGATAATTTCGTACGGGTCGCCGTCCCTGCAGACGATGAGTTGGCTGGCTCCATGCGCGAGGTACTTATTACCGGCTCGACAGACGGCATGGCCTTGGGGCGCCTGGTCCCAGCAGTTCATCCATCAACTGCCGTCAGGGTCTTATGAATCAGCCCCTCCGTCCGCACAAGATCCACATCGAAACGTTCGGCTGTCAGATGAACGAGTACGATACGGAACTCGTCCGTTCCTTGATGAAAGGAGCAGGGTTCGAATTCACCGCTGATCGCGAGCGTGCCGATGTGCTTCTTATGAACACCTGCGCCATCCGGGAGAACGCCCACAATAAAGTCTATGGGCACCTGGCGGAACTCAAATCGCTCAAGAAACAGCGGCCGCTTGTCGTCGGCGTGCTGGGCTGCATGGCTCAGAATCTTAAGGAAGAGCTCACGGACAAAGAGCCGCTCGTCGATGTGCTGGCCGGCCCCGACAGCTATCGGCAACTTCCGACGTTGATCAATCGGGCGCTGGCTTTAGAAGAAGCGGGCATGACAAGCAAAGGCCTCGCTGTGGATCTGTCGGAGTACGAGACCTACGACGACGTACTGCCCGAGCGCGGTAGCGGCGTCAACGCATGGATCGCGATCATGCGAGGTTGCGACAACTTTTGCAGCTTCTGCGTCGTGCCTTACACACGCGGGCGGGAACGTTCACGAGATCCCCAAGGCATCATCCGGGAAGCCGAAGCCACCGTCGCCGGAGGTTTCAAGCAGATCACCTTGCTGGGACAAAACGTCAATTCGTATCGGTTCGATGACTGGGATTTTGCCCGGCTCATCACTGCCGTGGCCGACGTGCCGGGAGTGGAACGGGTGCGCTTTACGTCGCCGCATCCCAAGGATTTCCCGCCGGCGCTGTTGGACGCAGTGGCCGGACATCCCAAGATCTGCAAACACATTCATCTCCCGCTCCAGTCCGGCAATGATCGCATTCTGGAATTGATGAGCCGGACCTACACCAGGCGGGAATTTCTGGCTCTCGTGGAGGACATCCGCCGGAGACACGGCGGCATCGCCCTTTCAACGGATCTCATTTGCGGGTTTTGTTCCGAGACCGAGCAGGAATTTCTCGACACCTA
>DASSBQ010000148.1:0-5437 GCA_035698625.1 Nitrospiraceae bacterium | reverse complement strand
ACCGTTCGAAATTGGTGTCTGTGACCCATAACCCGAGGAGGAAGATGCCGTTGCAGACGACCATCATGGCGATGCTGACGCCCGAGGCGAAACGGCGGACTTTCTTCGCCCTCAGTTCGGCTTCGTCCGAGGGAAGTGGAGCAGGCCGGATCGCACTGTCGCGGGTGGAATCCATCTGCCCATCATACCTTACGAACCTTGTACCATAATCTGAGAAAAATCAGCGAACGCCATGAATAACTCGTCGATATGCTTCAGCAACGAGAGCCGATTGCTGCGGACCGCCAGGTCGTCGGCATTGACCATCACTCCGGTGAAAAAGGCGTCGATCGGCTCTTTCATGCGAACCAGCACGTCGAGCGCGCGACCATAGTCGCCTTGTTCCATCGCAGTCGCAAACTCCTCAACGGCCGCCTGCAGCGCCTGATAGAGATCGACTTCCGCTTGATGCCCGAACAGGGTCGGATCGACCGGCTTCCGATCCCACTGTTCCTTCTCACATAAGCGGTGCGCGCGCTTGAAGCCGATGATGAGCGGGTCGAACTCAGGACGGGTCGTGATGCATTGCAACGCCTCGGCTCTGTTGAACAAGTCGTGCAGATCGACGCTGTTTTGATTGGCTTGCCGCAGCACGGCATTGGTGACATCGTCTCGAATCGCGCGAGAGATTCGGCTGTAGTATCGAACGCGTTCAAAGATGAAGTCGAGAATTTCATTCCGGCTGGATTGCGGCACAGCGCCCGGCAGATCCCGCTTGAACTTTTCCCACACCTGTTCGATGCATGCGGCCAGGTCAAGTTTGAGATTGCCTTCCAAGACGATGCGTACAATGCCGAGCGCATGGCGCCGCAGCGCAAACGGGTCCTCCGAACCGCTCGGCGAGCGGCCGATGAAGAATAACAGAATGATGGTATCGAGACGATCAGCAAGGGAGAGAATCCTGCCCGACAGCGTACCGGGAATGTCACCCTCCATGCCCTTGGGAAGATACTGATCCCGGATAGCCTCCCAGACATCCTTTGGCTCTCCGTCGTGCTTGGCATATTCGCCGCCCATAATCCCCTGCAGCGAAGGAAATTCGCCGATTATCCCTGTAATGAGATCCACCTTCGACAACCATGCTGCCCGGCTGCATGCGTCGCGAAGGTCAGCCCTCCCTACCTGCTCCGCGATGGATGCTGCGAGCGTTGCCATCCTCATGCTCTTGTCGCGCAAATTCCCGCAGTTCTTGAGAAACAGGACATCCATGAGCCGGGCAGCCTTTTCTTCCAATTTGGTCTTCCGATCCTCGTCGAAGAAGAATTTCGCGTCCGCCAGGCGCGCCGACAGGACCCGTTCATTGCCTTCGCGGATCAGCCGCATGTCGTCTAACTTCATGTTCGTGACGGCCAAGAAGTTCGGCAGCAAGTCGCCGGCGCGGTCGACGAGCGCAAAAAATCCTTGATGCTCTTTCATCGAGGTCATCAGCACCTCTTTGGGCAACGAGAGGTAGCGCGGCTGGAACGACCCGAGGATCACGTGCGGATATTCCACCGCATAGACCGCTTGATCGACCAATTCATCATCGTGATGCAGGACTCCGCCGGCGGATTCGGCGAGGGTGGTCAACTGTTCAAGGATCATCGCGCGCCGACATTCCTGCTCGACAATCACCCCATGCCGTTCCGCCTCGTTGAGATACTGCGCAATAGTCCGGACGCTGAATCCTTTCTTCGACCCGGCCCGCTCCCGGGCGATAAAGCGATGGCCGTCACTTACCGAGCCGGCCGTGATCCCCGCATACTCGACCGGCAGCACCTTCCCCTGGCATAGGGCAACCAACCACCGGATGGGCCGGGCAAATCGCACCCCGGTCTGGTTCCAGTGCATGGCCTTGGGAAAGGAGAGGCTGGCGATCAGCTTGGGAAGAAGCTGCGCCAGCACAATCGCCGCAGCCTGCCCTTGTTCCTGCTTGACGGCAAAGACATACTCGCCTTTCGGGATCGAACGAATTTCCAACCCCTCCACCGGAACTCCCTGCCCGGTCGCAAACCCGATCGCGGCTTTGGTCGGCTGCCCGGCCTGATCAAAGGCAACCGCCTTGGACGGCCCCATCGTTTCTTTCACTGCCGCTGCTTGATGTGCCGCAAGGCGATCGACCGCTACAACCAGGCGCCGAGGCGTCCCAATTGTGCGAATCGCGCCGAAGGAGAGTCGTTGATCGTTCAGCAGCAGTTCAGTGTTTGTCTGAAGGGACTGCAGGGCCGGCGCGACGAACTGGGACGGTAATTCTTCAGTACCGATTTCCAGCAGCAGTTCCGTGGTGGAAGTGGCCGCGGCCGGGCGCCCGGCTTTCCCGGCAGGCTTAGATTTAGATTTGGATTGCGCTGTACGGGCCGTGGCCATGGAGTGCGTGCGCCGGTTATCGTATCGAAGCTGTTACTCGTTTGGCGTTCGTGCGTGGAAGAGGCTGGACTCGCTGCAACAACGGATGGCCCATCGCGTCGCGATCCGAAACGTAATGTTCCGCGCACCGCCGCGCCAGCGCCCGCACGCGCGCGATGTACGACGTCCGCTCGGTGACGCTGATCGCGCCGCGAGCGTCGAGCAAATTGAACATATGCGACGTCTTGATGCAGTAATCGTAGGCTGGCAAGGTCAGATTGGCGTCCAGCAAGCGCCCGCACTCCGCCTCAAAGGCTTGGAACGTCGCCATCAACATCGCGACATCGCCGACTTCAAAATTGTATTTTGAAAACTCTACTTCGCTTCGGTGATGGATATCGCCATAGGTGAGGTACTCGTTCCAGGCCAGGTCATACACACTATCGACCTGCTGCAGATACATCGCGATCCGTTCAGTGCCATAGGTGATCTCGCCGGTGATCGGGCTCAACTGGATCCCCCCGATTTCCTGGAAGTACGTGAACTGCGTGATCTCCATTCCGTCCAACCGCACTTCCCATCCAAGGCCCCAGGCGCCCAAGGTCGGAGATTCCCAGTCGTCTTGCACGAAGCGGATGTCATGCTTTCGGGGATCGATCCCGAGCTGTGTGAGACTGTCGAGATAGAGCTCTTGAATATCATTCGGGGCCGGCTTCAGCACGACTTGGTACTGATAATAGTGCTGCATCCGATTCGGATTCTCGCCATAGCGGCCGTCGGTCGGCCGCCGGCAGGCTTGCGGATACGCTGATCGCCAGGGCTCGGGTCCCAACGAACGGAGGAATGTCGCGGGATGGAACGTCCCAGCCCCGACTTCCAAATCATATGGCTGATGAATGATGCAACCCCGGTCGGCCCAAAAACGATTCAGGCAGAGAATGAGATCTTGGAAGTTCACTGACAATCCATTGATCGAGCGATCGTTCGGATGCGGCCGGCCGGCGAAAGAGTTGAAGCTAGCAAGATTATTCAGAAGGTGTCAAGGAAGGATAACGGGATATCAATGGGTTGTGGGGAGACCTGGCAAGAGATAACCGAGGCTGAGAAGGATAAGTGACATCTCGCTCCCTATTAAGTGAGGTTGACGAGCATGAGAAATCCAAGCGTCTTCAGGCTAGAAAACATCCTCAGTAAAACGATAATTCACTTGGTGAAATCTACAGGGCCATCTTGAAGAATATACTAGAACCTCTCTTCAAAATAGCCGTTATAGCCGTTGAGATCATGGCGGTAGCTGGCTCTCTGACGGCGGAACACAAGACACGAAGCGTGGAGCGTAGTGGCAGGCGAAAGTTCAGGCTCCCCACGGGGCAGTTGGGTGACTCTCGCCCTTCGTGTCATCTGCGGACTGGTTGGCAGGGCGGGACAGTGGCGAAGCGCTATCAGAGCGGCGTGGCCCGCCGCTCAGCGGAAGCGGCCGCGTCCTGGTGACACCTGCTGTCCGACGCGGCGGTCAGCGCAGCGAGGGCCGCAGCAAGTTCAGGTGCCAAGCGGTCGCGGAGTGTTCGAGCGGTCCACGCCGCGCTGTCTTCGAGTGGAGGCACTGTCGCGCCTTGGCCGTTCCCATTCAAACTGGACGATTTTGAGAGAGGTTCTAGTGTTGTAGGCCCTTCTCACTGCACATTCTTCGTGTTGTAGTTCCTTCCTATCGGCGGTAGGATCACCCGCGTCTGTCTCTCATGGGTACGACCTGATGAGTGACAGGAAGGCAGTGATTGAAGCCGTACTCTGTCGCGCTGAAGAAACTCTTCAACCTCTTATCGTAGCCCCTCCACTCTGAAAGAAAGTTCCTCTCACTTCACCTCTGGGGAGGCTGTCATGCACAGAGATATCTATTCGAGAGTAGAGCGCATGATTGTCTGCGGTCTATTGGGCGTGGTCAGCGCACTGTCGCCGCCGTCATCGAGCGCACAAGCCACAGACACGTCACCGGCCGGCATGGTGGCGTTCTTTCCGCAAAACCAGTGCCCCGATGGCTGGGAGCCAGCCACCTATGCGCAAGGGCGCCTCCTGCTCGGGGTGACCGACCTCACAAGCTACGATCTGGCAAAGACAACGGGCACGGCACTGACGAACCCGAAGCCCCTGCGCACCAACATCCGTTCGCCGTAACCCTCAACCTTGCTGAAAAGCACCTGTCAGGCGGCGACTGCGGCGGAGATACCGGTAACGCCGTGCACAAGGGCAGCTACACGGTAAATGGGCCGACCCAAAGTGGTGGTTCGTCGGACCTTCCCCTGTTCCAGATTCTTGCGTGTGAAAAGAAGGACAGCGGACAATCGCCGCCGGCGGCGGATGGCTACGGCACGTCGGCGCTTGCCTTCTTTAATCTCCCGGCCTGCCCGGCCAACTGGCAGCCGGCGATCGGCTACCCCCAGGGAAACACGGAGAGCACTCCTTCGTCCCCCGTGGACGGCTATTTTGTCATGCCGTTCGAAGCGCCTCCCGACGGAACCGTTGGGACCCTGGTCGGGAATCCATACGGCAATGGGGAGCAGCGGACCCATAGCCACGCGTTAACTTCCAGCATCAGCCTAGGTTCGTACCAATACGAGGTGTTCTTAGGCAGTTGCAGCAACCTGACCAGCGATGGGACGCACAGTTTCAGCGGGACGACCAGTGCTTCCTTCGACAACGTCCCGTATGTGCAGCTTCTTCTGTGCGAACGGGAACCCAACTTCTCGAGCGCGAACCCGCCCCCGGTCCCCTCTGATATCGTGACGTTCTTCTCCAGTCAGAATTGTCCCTATCCCTGGAAATCCAGCGCAACGGGAACCGGCCGGTTTCTTGTCGGCCTCCCGGACGGGGGTACGCCGAACGAGGCCTTCGGCAGCGGCAAACCACTTACAACCCCAGGGGATCGGATGCCGCATTCGCACGGCCTCAAAGGGTCGGTCACGCTGAGCAACCTCCAACATGTTGCTCTCGTCAAAGGGTCCGACTCCGACAAGTTTGGTACGACCGGGACCTACGAATACGGCGGGACAACGAATCCCGCGAACTTCGACTTGCC
>DASSBQ010000147.1:0-2589 GCA_035698625.1 Nitrospiraceae bacterium | reverse complement strand
TTCCGCTACGGCGAGGCGGAGGCAAAGGACATGGTGGGCGTTACCACAGGTCTTGCCTGGACCGAGGTGGGTGGCGAGATCCTCACCATCGAAGCCGTCACCGTGCCCGGAAAGGGCAAGGTGATCGCCACCGGCAAGCTCGGCGACGTCATGAAGGAATCCGTGCAGGCCGCGGAATCCTTCGTCAAATCGCGCGCGGCCGAGTTCGGCATCAAGCCGACCTTGTTCAATCGCAAGGACATCCACGTGCACGTGCCCGAAGGCGCGACGCCGAAGGATGGTCCGTCCGCCGGCGTCGCGATGGTGACGACGATCGTCTCGGTGCTGACCGGCATCCCGGTGCGCCGCGACGTCGCAATGACCGGCGAAATGACCTTGCGCGGCCGCGTGCTGCCGATCGGCGGCTTGAAGGAGAAGCTGCTGGCGGCATTGCGCGCGGGCATCAAGACGGTACTCATTCCATCGGAGAACGAGAAGGATTTGGCCGAGATACCGGACAACGTGAAGCGTGGCATGGAACTCGTGCCGGCGGCGACCATCGATGAAGTGCTGAAGCGTGCGCTCACCGCGCCGCTGACGCCGATCGAATGGATTGATCCCGCGGAGGAGAGCACACCCGTCGGTCCGGAGAAATCCGGCGACGACGACATCGGCATCGTGACGCACTGATCGTGCAGCATTTTCCACTATAGAACACACATCGCAGATCGATAGAAGAGCCGCGATTATCCTGGGGATAATCGCGGTTCTCGCATTGACTGTTTCAAAAACCGGGTTCTAAAATCCCGCGTTCAGGGCCTGGCAATCCAATCCATCCAATCCGTTCGATTCAAAGAGCAAGGGGGTACTCAGTGAACAAGAACGACTTGATCGCGGAAGTGGCCGACGATACCGGCCTTTCCAAATCCGACGCCGCCCGCGCTGTCGATGCCGTGTTCGACGCCATCACGAAAGCGCTGAAGAAGAGCAATGAGGTGCGGCTGGTCGGCTTTGGCACGTTCAGCGTCGCACGGCGCGCCAAGTCGAAGGGCCGCAATCCCCGCACCGGTGAGGAAATCCAGATCCCCGCATCCAAGCTGCCGAAGTTCAAGGCCGGCAAGGGACTGAAGGATGCCGTGAACTGAAACGGTTGAATCCACGTCGTGGACATGCGAACCGGCCGCTTCGAAAGAGTGGCCGGTTTCGTTTTTGGATGTTCAATGATGAAGCTGAGTTCCGTTCAGCCAACAAGGCGCTTCTTCGAGAACGCTCGTCCTGAATGTGACTTGAGTACTTCTCGAATTCGAGGGCTCTGTGTTTCTCCGGGAAGGCAGAGTACCAGAGCAACTCCCAGGGCATGAATTTTGCCGTATGCTTTGACTTGCCCGCGTTTTGATCCGTCATCCACTGCTTCAGATGCTCGCTGGCACCGACATACTCCTGCCTAGGATCAGCCCGCTGCGGATTATGTAGACGTACCAGATTGTCCCCTCCCAACCAGTCCGTCTTTGCTTTCGCTGCGCTCCAGCTATGCCGGACACGCTTCGCCCTCTCGTTCTCCTCGTGGCTGCGCCACGCGAAGCCCGAGATGGCGAAGCGTGGTGGGCGATGACGGACTCGAACCGCCGGCATCTTCCGTGTAAAGGAAGCGCTCTACCAACTGAGCTAATCGCCCGCTTCGGCGACTTGTAAGGGCGGTTCGGCCCTTCGTCCACAGGTTCGGTCACCGGAAATAGCACGGGCCGCTGCCTTGCGGCAGCGGCCCGGTTAGCCGGGCATCGATGGGGGACGGGGCAATCACCCGGCTGGGACGTTGCCAGTGTATTGACGGCGGATGAATCAGAGATAAAGAAACGATCGGCTTTAGCCTTGATTTAATTGAAGTTTTAGCGATCCCGGGGACGCCGCGGACAACGGAATTCGCAATGAAATCCGCCCTTTGGACAACGGAAATTCGACAAGAACCGTCGCGTTCAGACTTTCGATTTCGGGGGAATCTCCATAGTCTTCAACGTTTTTCGCGGCGCGTCCCGGAGACGCGCGCGAGGGAGCAACACAAGATATGCAGGGAGTGACGGGTCCATGAACAAGAAGGTGGGCAGCGACATCGAAATCGCACGCGATGCCAAGACGAAGCCGATCCGCGAGGTCGCAACCAAGCTCGGCATCCCGGAAGAGCACCTGCTGCCCTACGGCCATACCAAGGCCAAGATATCGATGAAGTTCGTCGAATCCCTGAAGGACCGGCCGGACGGGAAACTCATCCTGGTGACCGCGATCAGCCCGACGCCAGCCGGCGAGGGTAAGACCACCACCACCGTCGGCCTCGGCGACGGCCTCAACCGCATCGGCAAGAAGGCGATCATCTGCCTGCGCGAGCCGAGCCTCGGCCCGTGCTTCGGCGTGAAGGGTGGGGCGGCCGGCGGCGGCTATGCGCAGGTGGTGCCGATGGAAGACATCAACATGCACTTCACCGGCGACTTCCACGCCATCTCGACCGCGCACAACCTGCTCTCCGCGCTCATCGACAACCACATCTACTGGGGCAACGACCTCGGCTTCGACACGCGGCGGATCACCTGGCGCCGCGTCATGGACATGAACGACCGC
>DASSBQ010000146.1:0-10359 GCA_035698625.1 Nitrospiraceae bacterium | reverse complement strand
CTCGTCCGTTCCTCCGGCCGTACGGAATCGAAGACGTAATTTTGCAGGCCCAGCGAGAGTCCCGCCCAAGTCGCTCCGCCGAAAAAGTTGACCATGAGGAGAAACGGATAAGCGTCGCTGATGAGATAGAGCACAGGCAGGATCGGGACGCTGAAACCCGTCACACGGAGGATGGTCTTGTTCCCGAAGGTATCACTGAGTTGTCCCCACGGTTTCAACGTCAGGAATTGGGCGAGGATGCCTGCCGCCATCCACCCGGCGTACTGGAGATAGGACAGATGGAGGTCTTGGAGCATATAAAAGACGAAGAACGGGCCCGCAATGAAAACGGAAAAGTGCATGAGCGAAGAGAAGAGCAGAAACCGCCGCAGGTCCGGTGTGGCGGCACGCCAAATAAAGTGACGGAAACCACCCGGCGCTTCCGGAATGGGAGCCGTAATGCCCTGCGCCGTGCTGAGTTGGCAGCGGGTTGCCAGCGCTCGCGCGATCGCGGCAACCGAAAACACAATGGCGAACCCGCTCCAGTGAAACCCCCACCGGTCGCCCGCATTCAGGATGGCCCCGGCGGCTCCGAGGGCGAGAAAGCTGGTCAACGATGTCATTTGGAACCGCCGGGCGAAATACGTGCCGCGGCTGTTGGCGTCGACGATTCCGATCAAGAGACTGTTCCATGCCGGCACGGTGAGATTTCCCAGTGCGACGTACAGCACGACGCAAAGAATCAACCACCAGGCGCCGTGAGTTGAAAAGAATAATGGAAGAGCAAAAAGCGGAATCCAGCAAAGCGCTTGCCCGATTCCGCCGAAGCTGATCAATCGCCTGGCGTCGGACAAATAAGGCAGGAGCTTCACGGAGAGCAACTGGAACACGATGCCGATCAGTTGCGGCAGAGACGACAGGATGGCAATTTGGAACGGAGAGGCTTGGAGCAGCAGCGCAAAGGCGGAGAAATAATTCTCTCCACCGCCCTGCGTCACTGCTTGAAACGCGGCATCGCGGATACCGTATTGCCGGCTTTTATTTTCCGGATTGGAGCTCGAGGATCGGTCCACCGAAATAGAGGGGGAATCGGAGCGGGTTGTCTGTGAATCTAATGGATCGTGTTCGTTCACTGAATCAGAAGACGCGTAAGTCCATGGGGCGGCTGGTCATGTACAACGTGCCTCATTATATCAAACATGCCTTCAAAGGCCAGAAATTGCGGGTTTGAACCCAATTGACCGCTCCTCCAACAGTCGGTACGATAAAGCATGCCTTATCCATCGTTCGAAGGTTCATGCGTGGGGGCACCGCTCCGTAGGTTGGAGCCAGGGCCCGGCCGATTTGTTATGACTGCGTCGGCCGGTCTCGCCGTTATCATGGGGCTCTTCGTATGGCACGGTTCCTTCGTGCATGCCGCCAAGGACTTGATGGTGCCCAAAGAACAAGAAACGACCGAATTTGAGCCGACAGTGGCCCCGTCGCTGGACGAGCAGAAAAGGGGGGTGCCCCAATCCATATTCGTATGGATCAAAATGGCGAAGGGCTACGAGGTGGAGTGGGACAGCTTCGGGCGCAAGGGTTGGTATACTCAAGATCCCAGGCTGAAGCCGATCGAACCGGGCACGACGCGATTCACCGCCGATACCCCTGCGATCTACATCGTATTTGAAGTGGCTCCCTTGGAGGATCCGGCGCAGTTCAGCGCCCAATGGTTTTTGGTCGGAGAGGATGGGGCGCCGACTGAGACCCAAGTCGGCCACGATACCCTCGAGGTTCCCGGACACGAGCGGTATGGATTCTTGGAGCTCAAGAAACAGGGGGACCGATGGTCTCCGGGAACGTATCTGGTCAAGGTCTTCATTACACCGCTGGGCCAACAGCCGTTTCATGCCGTCAATCAAGTCGGGACTATGCGCTTCACCATTGCCGATTAGCTTCCGCTTCCTGCCGCCAAGACAAGACCAACCGTTCACCGTTGAAAATCCACACCAGGATAGTTTATTTTTTTTCGCCCGCCGACAGAGAATACGCGGGAAAGGGCCTGCCGTCACAGCCGGGAGTCAAGAATGAAAGAAGAAGATCCGGACAAGCTCCTTCTGCTCTATGAGCGTTTCAGGGACGTCTGCCTCGTGGAAAAAGAAGTATGGACCGAGATCTACATGCCGCGCGACATCACGCAAGGTGTCGCGGTGAGGACGAACGTGCAGGACCGTTATGAGGTCGTCATCGAAGATCCGGCCGTTGAGGCGGCACTCGAAGCCAATATCCCCTTGGGGAAGAATGCCCTCGGTACTGCGATTCAGGAGTACCGAGAGCACATTACTTTTCTCAAGAAAACCTGACCCGGCGAGCCAAGTACCTGCTTCTATCTTTTCCCTGACATCCCGTCATTGGCCAGAGAGAGACCGACCCTTCCCTGGTCATAGCCGTTGCAAGGCCGCGATACGTTCTTCGATCGGCGGGTGCGTGGCAAACAGGTGCAGGAAGCCGGATGTTTTTCCTGAGATTTTCATGGTGGCCAGGGCATCCTGAGTCGAGTATTCCACGTGAGCCCGATTCACCCAGCCGTTGATGGCCTGGAGGGCGGAGATCATGGAATCCCGGCCATACACTTTGGCTGAAAAGGCATCCGCCGCAAATTCGCGGCGCCGTGAATGCCAACTGATCACGATCATGGCGAGAAAAGAGAGCACGACTTGGAGGAAGATGTAGACGACAAATCCCAGAATCGGATTTCCGGCCTGTCCTTCTTCACGCCCCTGAGAGCTGCCGATAAGGTGATACACGAAGTTGCTGATGTAGTGAACGAAGGTGTTCATCAAGCCGGCTAAGACGGTCGTCGTAAACATGTCCCCGTTGAACACGTGCCCCATTTCGTGGGCCAACACGGCCTTCACTTCCCCTTCCTTCAGATTATTCAGAAGTCCGGTGGACACGGCGACCATGGAATTGTTCTTGCTGGGGCCGGTGGCAAAGGCATTGGGATCCGCCGCTTCATAGACCCAAACCTCCGGCATTCGGATATGCAGCCGCTGTGCAATTTCCTGGACCGCGCCGTAAATGACTTGCTCGGCATGGTTACGCGGCTGCGTGATCTGATAGCAGTCGAGCATGGCTCTGGCTGCCTGCTTTGAAAAGGCAAGGCTGAGGAACGCGCCGGCAAACCCGATCACAAGAGACCACACCAGCAGTTGTTGGCTGAATGAG
Source organism: Nitrospiraceae bacterium (assembly GCA_035698625.1). Classification (GTDB taxonomy): domain Bacteria; phylum Nitrospirota; class Nitrospiria; order Nitrospirales; family Nitrospiraceae; genus DASSBQ01. The sequence continues at coordinate 7,170 of DASSBQ010000146.1, read as the reverse complement.
GCCCGCACGTCGATGCCGAACGCGGGCAGCACCACGTTGATGAGGATGCTCGCCGTAATAGATAAGGTGATATAAATCAGGAAGTTGGCGATTAAAAACAGGCCAATACCCTTTAACCGCTTCATGCAAGTCCTCCCTCTATGTCGCTTCGCTGTTGTTTCTTAGTTCTTGAACCGGGATTACAGTATACAAACGCCCGGTCCAAAATGCATCCGCACAAACCGATGCAGCATAACCCGTCCATCGAGATAATACCACGCACCGCATTGGTCAAGGCATGGGGCTCTCGCATACCCCGTCGGAAACACCCCTGACCCGCATCCTGGGGTTGGTTGACCCATACCGGGGCTTCTGCTAGAAGAAATTTGTTACGATGGAGTTGGAATGCGAGTCAATCCTCCACTGCTGTGCCTGCTGCTCTGCATCGGTATCTGGGCCTCGACTGGGGGGAGCGCACCCGGCGAGCCGGCCTCCGAACACATGATAGTTGCCCCGATTGACCCCGACGGGGTACAGCGGCTCACCATGGTCTTAGACAGCTATTCATACGATCCCGCTCATGTCGTCGTGCAGGCGGGGCGTCCCGTCGAGTTCGTATTGAACAGCGTCACGACATTTACGCCGCATAACTTTGTTCTGAAAGACGAGGCCTCGGGCTTATCCATCGATCAGGATGTGCGCGCGGGCAAGCAGGTCGTCCTCCGGTTCACGCCGATGCAGAAGGGAGTCTTTCCATTTTATTGCGACAAGAAATTGCTGTTTTTTGCGAGTCATCGGGAGAAGGGGATGGAAGGCAAGCTGGAAGTCCGTTGAGAAACGACTCTCCCAGGTCTACCGAAGCCGCCAGGCAGGAACTGCTCCACGATCTCCTCAAACAGGTTTCGCGGTCCTTTTACCTCACCTTGAATGTGCTGCCCCGGGACGTACGCGACCAAATGGGTCTCTCGTATCTCTTTGCGAGGGCGGCGGACACCATAGCGGACAGCGATATTATTGACCGGGACCGGCGTGCGCGGTATCTGAACGAGTTCCGCCGACAATTCGATACCGATACTGTAGATGACGCGGTGACCCATGCCCTCCAGGCCGCGCTGGCACCGATCCAACATGATTCCGCTGAACGCGTCCTGCTCCAGCGGTTGGGAGACTGCTTTGCAGTCTATCGGGGATTCTCCGAGGGCGATCGCCGACGTATCAGAAACCTGATGACGATCTTGCCGAATGGAATGGCAATGGACCTCGCTCACTTCGCCGGTGGGTCCGTTGCTACGCTCGCTGCCTTCGACTCGATGAAGGAACTCGACGAGTACATTTATTATGTGGCGGGCTGTGTCGGCGAGTTCTGGACCAAGATGGTCTGCGCGCATCGGCCGGCAATGGCCGGGTGGGATGTGGCGAAAATGTCCACTGTCGGGGTGGGGTTTGGGAAGGGTCTTCAATTGACGAATATCCTGAAAGACCTCGCGCGCGACCTCCAGAGAGGCCGCTGCTATGTTCCCCGCGTTCTGCTTCGAGATGCCGGCCTCAGTCCGGAGGACCTTCTGGCGTCGAACAATCTGCCGCGGTTCCGACCTGTTCTACTTCAATTGGTACGACTTGCCGCCGGCTATCTTGACCAGGGCTGGACCTACACCATGGCCATCCCCCGCCTCGAAATTCGTCAGCGGCTGGCCTGCATGTGGCCCATTCTTCTCGCCGGGGAAACACTGAAGCGGGTCGCGGTCTCACCCGCCCTGTTGGACCCGTCCATCACTATCAAGGCTCCACGCAGCGTCGTCTATCGCGTGATGGCATTGACTCTTCTGACCGGAGGATGTGGATATGCCGGGTCGGCCTATTGGGGACGCCTGAGGAAGCAGATTGTCTGACGCTATGCTGTCCGCGGCCTTATCGACGGGGTCGTCATTTCTTTTGCGGCATCAACACCTTGTCGCCCTTGCGATAGACGGTATAGATGGCGTTCGAAGGACAGGCGTCCAGGCATAGGCGGCAGGATTCGAGGCAGCGGGACGCGTCGAACTTAAAGGGAGGGGTTGAAAGCCACGCGCCGGTCGGACATATGGGAATACAGACCGCCTGGTGTGTGCAACGATCGGGATGACGCACCAGGTGATCGCGGATGACCATCATGGGTTTGACTCCTTCAAAAAGACCTTGCGAGAAGATCTCAAACATGTTTTTCGACATAAGAGCACTCTACAGGATGACAAAGAAGATTGACAATCTCACCAATGCGGGCCCCGGCTGCCGCAGCGTCGTTACTCCCACTCCCGCACCAGCTGCTTGATCCGTTCACGCAATTCAGGGATTTGTTCCAAATTGTTCTGGATGGCGCCGACGATTTTTTCCAAACGCGCCGTGCGACTTGCTTCCTTGTCTTTTGCCAGCAGCCGATCATATTGAGCATAGGCCTCGCGGTGGGCCTGTTCCACATGCGGCCGCGCTGCGTGCAGGGCCTCTCCCAGTTCCCACGGTTCGGGGGTCAAGGGAGGCGCCGCGAGGAAGCATCCGTCTGTGAAGATGACGACAACCGCTCCGTCCTTCCCTCGCAACGGACGAATGGCCTCAATCGTTTTGCCGGCGGCTGCCTCCCAAGCAGCGAGGAGACCCGGAAATTGCTTCATGAAAGCCACCTTCTCCATGTTGGTCTTCCATTTGTCTTCGGGCCGCATGATATTCCTCGCGATCTTCAAAGAAGAACAGCCTGCCGGGTCATCGGGATCAATGAGGCCTGAGGGCACACGTTGTACGCTGCTATGAAGTAGCCGGTAAACGTTTTATCCGAGCTTTTCCAGGTGAGTCGGGGTGGGATGGTCGGGCATGAGCAGGCGCTCGACGATTTCACCGTGTATGACATGACGTTCGACGATTTCTGTGACGTCGGCCTCAGAGCCGACCCAATACCAGACTCCTTCGGGATAAATGACGACGCTCGGTCCATACTCGCAATGGTCCAAACAGCCGGCTTTGTTGGCGCGCACGATACCCTTTAAGCCCACTCGTTCCACCTCCTTCTTAAAGAAGGCGTGCAGGCGTTCCGATCCCTGGTTGGCGCAGCATCCACGCGGGTCCTCTTTGGGCCGTTGATTGATACAGACAAAAATATGCCGCTTGAAGCCTGCCATGGCGCCTCCGGGCTCGAAATGAAATCAACTGTTCAGGAGTCCTCACGCGGCTGCGTGGAATCGATCGATGAGCTGCCGGACATCCCCTGACTTCAGCAGCGAGGATGCATCCGGACGGCCTTCCGCAATCGCGGCTATTTCGCTGAGGCGGAGTTGCGCCCGCTGCCGTTCGTGCGCTTCAGTGAAGGCAGACGGTTGTCCGGTCGTCAATTTGTCGAACTCCGACAGAATGTCGCGGAAGTCACGCTGGAGATTTTTCAGCATCGAGCAGGGCTCACAGTACCACTTGGGGCTTTGATCCGTAGACGGCGACAAACGATCGTATGGGCGGCCAAAAAAGTCTTTTCCAAGAGAAAGCTTCATCAACGGCTTCCCGCTCGCTCCACAGCCGTTGCATGATCCCGCTGCATTCATGCCAACCTCTCCAAGCCTCACCGATGGGCGGAATCTTACCGCACCGTTCTCGGAAATGTCCACTTGCCGCCATTGGTCATAAGAAGCATGGAACAGTGTGTATAATGATGTATCGGTCGGCTTGTACTTCTTGCACGGAGGCACTCATGGTCATCGGTGTCCCGAAAGAAATCAAAGATCACGAATACCGCGTAAGCGTCACGCCGGAGGGCGTGCGGACATTGCGGTCCGCCGGCCATGAAGTGGTACTCGAACGCTCCGCCGGTCTCGGCAGCGGATTCTCTGATGAGGACTATCGATCGGCTGGAGCGCATCTCACTTCGTCCGCGAGTGAACTCTTCAAACAATCCGAACTGATCGTAAAGGTCAAGGAGCCCCAATTGTCCGAATGCCGGTTTTTTCACCGCGGACAGGTCATCTTTACGTATTTGCACTTGGCTTCATCGCCGGATCTCACCAAAGCAATGCTCGATGCCGGGGTGACGGCCATTGCGTATGAGACCACCGCGGCAAGCGACGGCAGTCTCCCGATGTTGAGGCCGATGAGTCAAATTGCCGGGCGGCTCGCCGTGCAGATCGGAGCTCGGTATCTCGAGCGGACGCAGGGTGGCCGGGGAGTTCTTTTGTCCGGCGTGCCCGGAGTGGAACCGGGCAATGTGGCGATATTGGGAGCGGGCGTAGTCGGAGAATCCGCGGTACGGATTGCGGTGGGGATGGGAGCCGATGTGGCGGTCCTCGATCAGGACATTGAGCGCCTGCGGCGCCTGGATGACGGCTATCGCGGGCGCATCACGACGTTGACCGCTACGGAAGAGAATATCCGGCGCGCGGTTTCTGCCGCCGACCTGGTCGTCGGCGCGGTGCTCGTCCCTGGCGCCAAGGCGCCGAAATTACTGTCGAAACAATTGGTGGCGGCAATGAAACCCGGGTCGGTGTTCGTTGACGTGGCGGTCGACCAAGGAGGGTGCTCTGAGACGACCAAACCCACGACCCATTCCGATCCGGTCTATCTGGTCAATAATGTGTTGCACTATTGCGTGCCGAATATGCCGGGCATTGTTCCACGGACGTCCACATTGGCCTTGACCGGCGCTACGCTACCATTTATAGTTCGCTTGGCTTCCGGCGGAGTCATGCCAGCGATTCGTTCGGAGCCCGGCCTTGCCAAGGGTGTGAATTTGATGGACGGCAAGGTTACGTACCAGGGCGTGGCCGAAGCGCATGGCTTGCGTTTCGACCCTCTCCTGTAACAACCTACACCGGTTGTTCCGCCGATCTATTCTGTCGGGGCGTAGCGCAGCCCGGTAGCGCACCGCGTTCGGGACGCGGGAGTCGGAGGTTCAAATCCTCTCGCCCCGACCACACCACACTTCGTGTGACCCGGCGCCTCTTCATCGTTGTATCGCGGTTGATGGCGCCGGATAAAACCCTCCAGTGTTATCTCTGTCTCTCTTCTTTCATTGTGTGAAGGGTTACGGATCTGAGCCGTCAGCGAGGCCGCAAGGCCGAAGGCCAAAAAAAAATCCTCTCGCCCCGACCACACAGAGCTTGCTCGACCGCGCGGCTTCTTATGGAGCCGAGCGGATAAACGCCTCCAGTATTTTCTCTAAAAAGTCTCGACGCCCACCGTAGACACCGGCTACATCACGCGAGAATTATTCGCACTTCGTGTGATCCGGCGCCTTCCGCGTCGATTGGCTGAACGCTGTCCCCCCTTGATTGAAATCATCTCAACGAGACATCGGCATCCGTCCGTCGCATCTCCGGGATTCTTCATTCCTCGCGTAAACTTTTAAATCGCGTGACGAGGGCGGTGAGGTATGAGAATATCCTGAACATACTGACTATACTTGCATCGCCGACTTCCTTTCATGCTGAATGACTCATCGAGACATGAACGACCGTTCCCCAGACGAGCCCGCGCGCGCCAAACTTCTCATTACCGGGCGTGTCCAAGGAGTCGGGTACCGCGCTTTCACGCGCCAGGCTGCCTCCAGGCGAGGATTGTCCGGCGGCGTGAGAAATCTCGACAATGGCCACGTCGAAGTCGATGTCGAAGGAATGAAAGACTTGATTGAAGATATGATCAAGCAACTCAAGATCGGCCCTCCCGGGTCTCGCGTCCAGCAAATTCACATTGAGTGGGCGGTCGCCTCCGGGCGCTTCGCTGATTTCCAGATTTGGTATTGAGAATCTCTCGATGGCCCGGCGAGCAAACGTACAGAACCATGATGAGGACGATGTGACGAATCATGCCGCCGGGCGCCGGAATTCCACCGAGGATCATGGCGGAGAGCAGGAAGATTCAGGTGACCAAGATGACGGGCGCGGCAACAACGGTTCCAATCGCTATGAAGGACTCGATACGCTCAAGAGTTATCTGCGCGAGGTGCGGCGCTCAACCCTGCTCACCTTTAAGCAAGAGCAACAACTCGGCAAGCGGGTCATGGCAGGCGATGAAGATGCCCGCCAGCAAATGATTGAAGCCAACCTCCGGTTAGTGATCAGTATCGGCAAGCGGTACATGAATCGTGGTTTCCCATTCGCCGATATCGTGGAGGAAGGCAACCTGGGATTGATCAAGGCCGTCGAAAAATTCAACTACAAGCGCGGCTTTCGATTCAGCACGTATGCTTCATGGTGGATCCGGCAGTTCATCGAGCGTGCGATCATCAATCAAGGCAAGCTGGTGCGCCTTCCGGTTCACGTCGTGGAACGGCTCAATCGATATCTCGGCAAGGTGGAGCAATTAGTCCACGAGCTTGGGCGCGAACCACGTTCGGAAGAAGTCGCCGCTCGGATGAAAACCAACGTGGAAGAGGTCGATGATCTCAAGCAATTGGTGCGGACTACGTCCTCGCTCGACAGCCCGATCAGCGAAGGGCAGGACACATTTCTTCGGGACATCATAGAAGATCCGCTCTGTCTGTCTCCGGCCGATACCGCGGAAGGAGTGCTGAGGCGATCTGAAATGATGGCCTGGGTAAAAGAGTTGCCTGAAAAGGAACGAACTGTTATCCTTGCGCGATTCGGCCTCGATGGGGAAGAGTCGCGGACGCTCGAAGAGATCGGGCGGGAAATGGGATTGACGCGCGAACGCGTGCGGCAGATCGAAACTGCGGCCCTTGTCCGACTGCGAGGCATTATTGAACGAAAGACAATGAAGCGGACCGATTTGCTGTAGCGGGTCGGATTACCGTAACCGTCTGCATGGATTACAAAGCGCTTATCCGCGAAGTCCCCGATTTTCCCAGGCCCGGCATACTCTTTTACGACATCACGACCCTTCTGAAGGACGCCAAGGCCTTACGGGCGATCACTGACGAATTGACCGACCGGTATTTGACCATGGGAATCGCCAAGGTCGTGGGAATCGAATCGCGTGGGTTTATCCTCGGAGGCACGCTGGCTACTCGACTCGGCGCCGGCTTCGTTCCGGTCCGGAAGCCCGGGAAATTACCAGCGGACATCTTCGAGGTGAAATACAACCTCGAGTACGGCTCCAGTTCTCTCGCCATTCATCGTGACGCGATCGGAATGGGGGAGAAAATCCTGATCGTGGATGATCTGCTGGCCACCGGAGGAACAGCGGCAGCCACAGTCCGCTTGATCCGCCAGCTCGGCGGTGAGA
>DASSBQ010000145.1:0-3103 GCA_035698625.1 Nitrospiraceae bacterium | reverse complement strand
TCCATGGTCGAAGACGTGCTGGCCTTGGAAGGCGACGCCGAATGGAGAAAAGACCCGGGACAGGGAGATCGGCATTTCGCGCGCTATCCGGAGTGGGATGCAGCCATTCAGGACTACCGGAGCCGGTGGTGTTCCCTATTCGAACGCGAAGCGGAAGAAGGCTCATCCGACTTTGTCGAGCAGACGCTGTCCGCGCAACGCGGGCCGATCAAACTGCTGCGCCGGTATTTTGAGAGCCTCTCCCCGTCCGGTTTCAGGCGGCTGGCAGGCCAGATCGACGGCGAGGATGTGGATCTCGATGCCGTGGTGCGGCGGCAGGCCGACATCCGGGCCGGGGCGGAGCCGTCGGATCATATCTACATACGAGGAGAGCGGAGGGAGCGCGCCGTGGCGGCGGCGGTGCTGGTCGATGTCAGCGGCTCGACGAGCCGTCAGGTCTCGGCAGGCCGGCGGGTCATCGATATCGAAAAGGAAGGGCTGGTCATGCTCTGCGAGGCTCTGGACGCGATCGGGGATCAATTTGCCCTGTACGGATATTCGGGGTCGGGACGGAAGCAAGTCGATTTCATCGTGATCAAGGATTTTGACGATCCGGTGAGCGGGCGGGCAGCCCGGAAACTCGGCGGAGTCGTGCCGCTGCATCAGAACCGCGACGGGGCCGCCATCCGGCATGCGGCGCGAAAATTGTTGGCCCGGCACGCCAAGACCCGGCTGCTGATTCTGATCAGTGATGGGCGGCCCCTCGACGATGGGTATAAGGACGACTATTCGCTGGAAGACACCAAAATGGCGTTGCGGGAGGCCCGCATGAAGGGGATCGAGCCCTTTTGCATCACGATCGACCGGGATGCCGATCAATATCTCAGCCGCATGTATGGCGATGTCCGCTACATCGTCATCGATCGCATTGAGGGGTTGCCGGACAAGCTGCCGAAGATTTACCATCGCCTGACAACGTGATGCGTCGGAGGCGCGAACTTCTATTTTCCGATTGCTCTGGAACATGACCGATCAAGGTGCGCGGCCTGTCATTCCTCCGTGGCTTTACAAATTATTCACCGGACATCAATACCCGTATGTCCGGCGGCAGGCGAAATTCGCCAACCGGGATATCAAGCCGGGTGAAGAGCGGCCGGAACCGACCAAACAACAAATCGAGGCGAAGTTCTGGGAGATTTATCCTCGCTGTTCGGCCAAGATCCTGCAGGAGGTCAAGTCCGGGATGATCGTGACCTTCGTAGAACTGGGTGAATATGCTCCCGGCACTTACCAAGCGCTGGTCGATCAGCCGGAAGAATTTCTGGCGGAGCACTATGGAAAGAAAAAGATCAAGGTCAATTTTTATGACGGAGACAATTTCGTCTGCACGCAGAATTTCAAAGTCGGCGGCTGGACGGAGCATGAACATTAAGGACAATGTTGAGTCTCTCATTTCTCATCTAGAATTTTGTGAGGGCTAAATGGCTAGGCCGAAGGTTACAGTCGTGGGCGCAGGGAACGTGGGCGGCACCGCCGCGCAACGGCTGGCGGAGAAGGACTGTTATGACGTGGTGCTCGTGGACATTGTGCCCGGAATCCCGCAAGGGAAGGCCCTCGACATCACACAAGCGGGGCCGGTCTGCGGCTACAGCACCAGGATGGTGGGGACGAACGGCTATGAAGAGACGGCCGGTTCGGCTCTGGCGGTCATTACGTCCGGCATCCCGCGCAAACCCGGCATGAGTCGCGACGAATTACTCGCCACGAACGCGAAGATCGTGTCGAGCGTCGTGAAGGAACTCATCTCCCGCTCGCCGGACGTCATTCTGCTGCTCGTGACGAATCCGCTCGATGCCATGGTTCATGTCGCATTGCGCGTCAGCAAGTTTCCGAAATCGAGGGTGCTCGGCATGGCCGGCGTGTTGGACACGGCCCGGCTGCGGGCGTTCGTTGCCGAGGAACTCGGCGTACCAGGACCCAGCGTGGAAGCGATGGTGTTGGGCGGGCATGGCGACACGATGGTGCCGTTGCTTCGCCATGCGACGGTCGGAGGCGCGCCCATCCTGGAACGGCTTTCCAACGACCGGATAGAGGCGCTCATCAAACGGACCCGGGACGGCGGCGCCGAAATCGTCGGTCTCCTGAAATCGGGAAGCGCCTTTTATGCGCCGTCAGCCTCGGCAGTCGATATGGTGGAAGCTATCCTGAAGGATCAAAAGCGTGTCCTGCCCTGCGCCGTGCTGTGCGAAGGCGAGTATGGCTTGCGCGACGTCATCGTCGGTGTGCCGGCTCGACTCGGCCGCAAGGGAGCCGAGGCGGTGGTGGAGTACGAGCTCACCGCGGAGGAACGCGCGGCTCTTGAAGCGTCTGCCGCCGCGGTCCGGGAATTGTGCGGGGTCGTCGATCGTCTCCTCCCTGTCTGACTGCCGGCGCAGCGGCGGTTGCTTGACAAAATTGCGGCGCCTACAGTAGACCATTCCACTTAGCAGTCAACTCGAGAATGTGAGGGACCTATGAAATTTCTTGAAGATCCGTATCAGACACTGGGTGCCGGCTTTGCGCTCGCTGTCGTGTTGATCATATTGTATTTGGGAATGGCGGGCGTCGGAGCCGGAGAGGCGGATTGGTTTGGAATCGTCTTCCGATGGATCCATTTCCTGGCGGGCATTACATGGATTGGATTGCTGTACTTCTTCAATCTGATCAACGCCGCCTTCATGAAAAGCTTGGACGGACCCACGAAGAATATCGTGATCCCGAAACTCATGCCGTCGGCGTTGAATTGGTTTCGCCATGGCGCGACCGTTACCGTGCTGGCGGGGCTCGTTCTCTATTTCTATCTCTATTCCAAGGGAGGCACCGGCGCGATTGCGTTAGGAATCGGCGGGCTGTTGGGCATCATCATGATGGTGAATGTGCATGCCGTTATCTGGCCCAATCAGAAAAAGATCATCGCGGCCGTCTCACAGGCTGCGGCCGGCGGGCCTCCGCCTCCCGCCGAAATGGCGCAATGGGGCAAGACCGCGCTCGTGGCGTCGCGCATCAACTTCTTGCTCTCTATTCCGATGCTCTTGTTCATGGGAGCCGGCAGTCATTTCAAGTAGTTCCCTGGTTTGAGGAGGTC
>DASSBQ010000144.1:0-3281 GCA_035698625.1 Nitrospiraceae bacterium | reverse complement strand
GATTAATTGCGCGCGGATTCCCGGTTCTTTACCGGGCAGCAGATCGGCCTTCACGAATCCCACGCCGAGCGCCTCGGCTTCATGAAAGAAACCGTTCCTCGTCGCTTTCATCAGCTCCTTCCAGGCAATCGCCCGGAAGTGATCCCTGTTCCGACCAAACAGACGGGACAGATACAAAAGCATCGTCAGGCTGTCTTGAATCGTCGCGCCCGCCAGCCCGCGATACTGTTCTCGTCCGAGCAACGGCAAGGCCGATGGCCCGATGGTCACGTCCCCGTCCGGCCTTCGGGTGAAATGCACGCCGAGAAACGGATTGCGGAGATCCGGCACGGGGTAGATATTCCCCCGCACTTTTAATTTCGACTCCGGCCTCAATCGATAGAAATGGCCGCGGAAGGGAAGAATCCGATACTGCGCCCCGACCCCGTACGCATGGGCAATACGGTCCGCGAAAAGGCCGGCGCAGTTCACAAAATGGCGGCACTCCATCGGCCCCCGGGAGGTCATGACCGGCTCGGTTCCCCGGACGCCCTGCCAGGCGCAGGAGAACTGAAAGAGCACCCCTTCACGCCGGGCATCGGCGACCATGGCTTCCATGACTTGTTGAGGATTCACGACCGCCGTATCTTTTACATAGAGCGCCTGTTCCACTGTTTTGGCGCAGGGCTCCACATCCCGCAGCGCGGCGCAATCCATCAGACTCACACGGACGCCGTTCGCCTGGGCCCGCTGGTGGAGTTCCCTCAACGGCGCCAATTCGGCCGCAGTGCGGGCCACGATGACCTTTCCATAATCGTTGAGCGGAATGGATTTGTCGCGGCAATAGGCGCGCAGGCGGCGGTTGCCTTCGACGCACAGAGTGGCTTTCAGCGTACCGGCCTTGTAATAGACTCCTGCATGCAGCACGCCGCTGTTCCGGCCGCTCGCATGCAGGCCGGCCGCCGGCTCTTTGTCGATCACGAGGACCTTCGCCTGATGCCGGCGGCGCAACTCCCGGGCAATCGCCACGCCCACCACACCGGCGCCGGCAATGAGGAAATCACAGGTCTCTTGCGCCATGGATAACCAATAGGAAGGATTTCGTGCCGGGCTTCAGCTCACACGGATCTGACCATAGGGGCTCTCGGCTGTCAAGCAATCATCTATTCGGCAGCCTGATCCTCGCGTGAATCCGGCCGCGGCGACCGGGATAACCCGACCCGCTCATAGACGGCCACCGTTTCCGCTGCCGTGCGATCCCAGGAAAATGTGAGAGCCCTCGTTCTCCCGCGTTCACTCAATTCTTGGCGTAACGAGGCATCGTCCAGCGTCCGGGTCAATTCACTCGCTAATTGCTCGATGTTCCGGGGATCGACCAGAATCGCCGCGTCCCCGGCGACTTCCGGCAATGAAGAACTGTTCGAGCACAGCACCGGAATGCCGCAGGCCATCGCTTCCAGCACCGGCAGCCCGAACCCTTCGTACAAAGAAGGAAATACAAAGACGCTGGCTCCCTGGTACCAGCCGATCAGCTCTTCATCGGACACCACGCCGACCAGTCTCGTCTGTGAGGCGATTCTCTCTCGTTCGATCGCATCCCGCACATCCGGCCGCTTCGATACATCTCCGACCAACACGAGGTCATAGAGCCGCCTGACGCGCTCGGGAACAGCCGCGAAGGCGCGGACGAGCGCCGCAATATTCTTGGTCGGGTCCGCCCCGGCCAAGGACATGACATAGGGCCTGCCTGCTCCCGGCCCGGCCGGCTTAGCCGGACGAAAGCGCGCGCTGTCTATGCCGAGCGGCACGGCGGTAATCCGGTCTTCCGCCACCCCGAGATACCGGATCAGATCGCGTCGAGAGGAATCCGAGATGGTTATGACATGATCAAGCTTTGCCCGCGGATCTCCGACTAACAGGCGTTCGATCGTTGCGCTCAGGTTTTGCTTCGGCCGGAGTTCCGGAAACAACAGCGGCTTGGCGTCGTGAATCGTCGCCACGAACCTGCCCCGCTTCCAGGCAACGCAGGAGTCATAGGGAAAATGGAGCAGATCGTGGGGGCCCGCCAGGAACGGCGCCGCCTGTTCCCAAAACCGCCGCCTAAAAAAAGGAAAGCGGACGAGCCGGTACCGGATGTTGGGACGACGCGGAAATTGAATCCGCCCATCCGGCATCAGGATCTCGTAATGATTCGAAACGTCCGTGCGGCCGATCGCCTCCACGAGTTCCCGACAATACCGGCCGAGCCCGACGGTAGGATTCTTAAGATGCCAGGCGACAATGACGATTCTCACAGAAAGGCCATGGCCATCGGATTGAAGAGTGTCGCGCCGATCAGAAAGACGACCGACCGAGACCGCCTGAGAGTCCCGGATACGACTCTGCTTACCGCGCGTGCTTTTCGACGAGGGTATGGCCGAACCGATAGCGCTCGTACCATTTGATCCATTTGTCTCTTAGGTCCGTCCAACGACGCTCGAACCAGTTTCCTCGGATAGTGCGGCCCCATTTCTGCTCGAAGTGCGCCATGTTGTGATTCCAATACTGATCGGTCTCCTTGCGCTTGATATGATCCTGCGTCACCATCGAGAAATGGTGTATCAGCACCGACCCGGTCATCGCCACCGAGAATCCGGCCTGTTCCGCGCGCCAGCGGAAGTCGGTATCTTCGCATCCCCCGTAGGAAAATCCTTCGTCGAACAAGCCGACACGTTCGAATACCGCGCGGTCGATCAGCATGCAGGGCGCATAGAGTTCATGGCGCACGGCCTGGGCGCAGGCCGCGGCAAATTCGCCGGCATAGGCCTGCAGATCGTAGTCGAGCGGTCCCTCGCGCGCAGAGGGGCAGACGATTCCATGGGCGCCGCGCTCTCTAAAATCGAGCAGGTTCTCGATCCATCCCGGCGTCACGATAATATCATTGTTCAGAATGCCGACCACGTCCCCGTGACTCGCTCTGATTCCCTGGTTCCACGCCTTCGCGCAGCCGAGGTTGGTGCGATTCGTAATAACGGTCGCGGACAAGCCGCGCACGTAATCCGCCGTGGCGTCCACCGAGGCGTTATCGACGAGAATCAGTTCATACGGGCGAGGCGTGCACTCGAGAATCGATTCGATACATCGGCGGGTGTAGTCCACCTGATTATAGAGGGCAATGACGAGACTGACGGATTTCATCGATTGGTCCTTACAACAGGATATTTTTCAACATCCTGCTACAGCATCCTGCGGCAGAGATCCAACAAATAGGCAGCCCGCCGCTCCGACGTGTGAAAATTCAGCAGATGCCGATACGCCGCTTC
>DASSBQ010000143.1:0-5222 GCA_035698625.1 Nitrospiraceae bacterium | reverse complement strand
GTTTACGGAACATGAGGCTCCGCTTTCTCGGTCGCCACTTGTTCGGAAGGCAGGCGCAGTGTCTGAATGACCATTCTGTGCGCGGGCATGGCGTGCTCCATCCAGCCCAAAGCAAATTTCCCCTGCCGGTTGACGGCGACTGACGGACTTTGAGCTTTCTTTTCATTGATCTTCTGCGGAACGGTAAAGGTCTCTCCGCGGTCCAGAGACGCGCTGACCATGACTTCCCTGCGCACAGGCGACTGCTCTTCCCACACCACGACGACACGTCCGGTCGGGTCGACTGCCATTTGGGGATGGTCGGGAAAAGTTCCCTTGGCGCTGTTGAGCCGGCGCTTCTGAGAAAAAGTCCGTCCTTGGTCATCCGAATAGGCCAAATAGATGGTTGGTATTTCGTCGGTACCTTCCGTATACCAGACCACATAGAGCCGGCCCTGTTGATCGACGCCGAGCGAAGCCGGACGGTGCGGGCAGCTTGGGAATACCCACTGGTCATGTCCGACGATGATCGGTTCGGAGAAGGTCTGTCCGCCGTCCTCCGATCGAGCGACCACTGTCTCGCGGATGTCTCCGAATATCTTCCTCCAGGCGACGTAGACCGTTCCATCGGGACCGGATGCGAGCGCGGTCCGGCAACAAACACAAGTGTTCTCGTCCACCTTTACGTTGGCGGTCACACTCCGGCCATGATCTTGAGAGCGCGCCGCGAAGGTGCCCGGTTCTTTTTTCCCTTCCCGCCCGTCGATCCAAGCAACGTGAAGCGTGCCGTCGGGTCCCCGATGCAACGCATCAAACGTATGGTTGATGATCTGTTCATCATCATTCACCACGATCGAGGGAAGGAACGTACGGCCCCCGTCGATGGACTTGCTCAAGCGCAATTCGCTGGAAAAGGGTTTGTCGGGGCTGGCCTTGGGATGCGTCATTGCCCACGAGAGATAGATATCGGAACCCGCCGCGGCCAACGCCGGTGCTTCTTGTCGCCAATAGGGAGATTCATGCGGCCGATTAACCCGTACTGGTTGCCCCATCGGGCCACCGGGCTTCGTATCCCTGGCATAGAAGACCGACCGTACCTCCCCGTCTTCCTCCATCCAGGCCAGCGAGATGGAAGATCGATCATCGATCTGAACGGACGGTCCGACCAAGCTTCTTACTTTATGATCGGTCGAAAACTTTTCTCCCAACTCAATGACGCGTGCTTCGCCGGATTCGGCGTTGCCTTCCGCAGCGGCGAGAAGAATGCCTGCTGCCAGCAGCCAACAGCATCCTCCAGCAACGATACGTCGGTTATACCTCTTCATGTACTTGCCCTTCCAGATCAATAAATTCCACAAATTCCCCTCGTCTATTGCGGAATCCAGAAGCCGATTCAATTCACTCCGCAGTACGGCACGGCTTACCTGTTCAAACTATAATTGATCGGCACTTGAACAACGACCATTGGAGCGGTCAATTCATGTTTGAGATGCAACGGGCAGGCGCGGCGAACCGCTTCCATGGCCGCATTGTCCAACGTCTCATGACCGGAACTCTTGACGACGGACACATTGTCGAGATTGCCGTCCTGCCGGATCTGCACTCGGAGCACGACTTTGCCTTCCCAGCCGTTGAGCCGCGCGGTGTTGGGATAATGCCGCAATTCGACGATTCTTCGATGAAGCGACTCTGCCAGCCATCCGTAGTCGGCTTTCTTTGCCGGATTTGGCGTGACGGATCGCGCAACGACCGGTGCCTGCTCTTGAACACCCGGAGCGGGAGAGTCAGTCGTCGCGGGGGCCGGAACGGATTGTGATGGACGAACAGGCGACGGTGTCTCCACCGGCACGGGAGGCGGGCTTTCCGCCACCGGTGCACGAGCCATAAGTTCCGGCTCCGGACGCGTTTCCGGGATCGATTGATGAGTTATCGGCGCGGGAGTTTCGCGGGTATCCTGGAGCTGGGGAACGGCCTGTGCCGCATGATGCTCGGCCACCGGAGTATTCTCGCGAACCACCTCGGCCGTCACCGGTCGATCCACAACCGCCTCAGGCTTTGTCAGCTCCGGCCGTTCGGTCTTCATGGTCTCCATCGCAACCATTTCATGAGCAGGCTCTATCTGCTGCGTCGGGCGTTCAGCATCGAGAACCGGCTGCGCCGGCCGTTCCACCGGCTCGACATCTCGCTGAAGCGGTTCAATTTCCCGCTGAAGCGACTGAATATCCCGCTGCACGGATTCAAGTTCCTGTTGAACGGGTAGCACATCCCGCTGCACCGGTTGTCTCTCGCGCAGAACCGGTTTGGGAACTTCTTGAGGGTGGACCTGCTTCGTGAAGATTTGCGGGGCCAGGTCGGGAGGCCGAGCCGGCTGCTTCTTGAGCGGAGCCGCCTTCGGCGTGACCGGTTCCTGCGCCGACGGGACGGGCGTGGAAACGGTCGGTGCCGGAGACGGGGCACTGACCAACGCGACATCCCATCGAAACGGCTCTTCGTCGAGGGTCAGAGTCAGTTTCGGCATTGCTGCCATGACCGCCAAAATGAGGCATCCATGGAGAGCGATCGACAGGCCCCAGCCCTGGATCAGCTGCGCGCCCCGATCCTGCTCCAACATCACGACAGTGTTTCTCATGCCACGGCTCTCATTTCGCGAGTTCGCCCGCTTATTATTTGAACGTGATCTTTGAAATGGAGGTAATGGGAACCTCGACCTGTCCAAAATCCGATTCGCCGCGGACACTGCCGTTCACGGCCGGGACGAATTCACCGCTCTTGCCATTGGTTAAGGTGATGACGACGACCGGCGTGCCCTGGTCGTTCGATGGTTTGACATCCACCTGCTTGATCGTGTCGAACTTGATATTCACCGTCGACGTGCCGCGTTTCACGGGGAAGTGTCGGAGTTCATGGGGAACGAAGGATGTCTCGCTGACCTTTTCTTCCCAATAGAACATCGCGTTTTTCAATTCAGTCTCCAGCCCCTGTGCATCCACCACGACTGCGTGGAACGCTCGCTCCCCCTTTGTCTCGGCCGCCTGCCCGACTACCGAAATTGCTATTAATCCGCTCAATAATAATATTGCGCTAATGACTCCATACCGCATTCCGCCCTCCCTTGCTGAATTGTCATCGCCTCTTGCACCACCTCTTGCGCTATTGCCCCGATTGGAAATTGCTTGGCTACGCCATTCATAGCTCATACTGTGTGAAACCGACTCTGCTCCCTTTCATAGCTTCACCGATCACACCGCAGATCAACTGCGCCCGGGCAGCCGGCCTGTCTTCCATTTTGTTTTACGAATCCTGATTGCCGCCGCATCGATCACCGAACCGCTCTTGGCGTGGGACCAGGCTCCAACCGTTGCGTTCCAAGGCGGCGGCGCTGTTGCCGTCATCTCATTGGAGAGCCGGACTGTATGAGCGCAAGGGTCAGGCGACGGGAATGGGAGGAGCTCGAGGGGTCAGGCTGGTGACGAGATGGATCGCAGGATGCCGATCAGGTACGGATGTCGGCAGTTCAGCTTCGGACAACGCATGCTCAAGGGAGGGCCAGGTTTGCTGCGCAACTCCGCCTGCCGCGCACATCCAAGCGCAAATGCCGGTGCTATGCGAAGAGGCCGTATGGTGGGCGGCATGCTGGAGATCGTGAGCGACAGAGGCGCTCATGGCGCCTCCCAACATCAAGATTACTGCCAGCAGGAGTAGAGAAGCTGAAGATCTAAACAGAACCGTTTTCATGGAGGCCAGTGGTAACTCGGGTTAGAGCGTATGGTAACAAAATCCACGGACATGGTCAAAGCGTCTCTTGGGGAGCCGTTACTGCGCCGACCTTCCAATGATTCGCTCCACCCGGTCGTCACGGCCTCCCAGGTCCCGATATCGCCGGTAATGTACCAACGCCTTGATCATGTCTTTTCGGTGCAACTCGTAAAAGACGCCGATATTGTAGTGGGCCTCCAGGGAGTCCGGTTTCAACGCGACCGCCTGCCCATAGGAACGTTCGGCTTCGTCCAATCGATTGAGGCTCGTATAGACCATTCCCAAATTCATGTGGGCTTCCGCATAATCGGGGCGGTACCGTAACACCTCCAGAAATTCTTTCTCCGCATCGACCAGACTGCCCTGACTGCGATGGACAAACGCGAGGTTATAATGGGCGTCCACCAATTCGGGCCGGGCTCGAATCGCCTCTCCGTAGGCACGAGCCGCTTCGGTCAGATTGTTGGATCGTTCAGCCAGTCGTCCCAGCAGATACCAGGCATCGGCATGTTTGGGGTTGACTTTCGTCAGCCGGGTCAATTGTTCTCGTGCTGAGCGGGAATCTCCTTGGCTATCGTACAGATTAGCCAGGTTATACAGGGCGTCAGTCTGATCGGGGTGCATGCGGAGTAACGTTTGATAGACGCGCGAAGCAGCGATGCGGTCCTGACGTCCTTCATACAGCCGTGCCAGGTCGAGGTAGGCTTCTTTTCCCGCAGGAGAAACGTCGATGGCCTTGCGAAGGACCTCTTCGGCCTCCTGCGATTTGCCTTGTGCAATGTACACATCGGCCAGATCGTTTAAAATACGGGGTGACCGGGGATTCAGCTTGTGCGCTTCATTTAATGACTCCACGGCATGAGGCGCGTCACGCTTCCCCTTGAAGTAGACCAAGCCCAGCACATGATGGGCTTCGGTGAGGCGGGGGTTGAGTTCGATGGCGCGCTTGAGCGCCTGGATCGACCCGTCCGGATCACCTTCCCGAAACAGCGTGATCCCCTTTTCGAAGTGTTCCTTGGCCGCATCCGGCGAGGGGGGCGCGGCGTGCAAATCCGGTTGGACGACCCAGCAGATGCCGGCCAAACACACGGCGGCGACGGCAATCTTTCGTATGCGACAGGGAGGTGGTTGCACAAGCACCACCACTGGCTCCTTTCCCGCCGAATTCGGCGATCTGACTGGCCGACGAACAGTCACACGAGCTGCGTCACCTGGCATCCGTACTTGATCAAGACACCGTTCGCTTCCCAGCCCGGCGGACAGAGCTTTCCCGTGCCGTAGTAGTCGGCATCAAGCACCGGCAATGGAGCGACATTCTTGATCCAATCTTGCGCAATGCCGTTGGATTCTATGTAGGATTGGAAGAAATAGGCGCCGCCGGTCAACGGCAGTTCGGGCACGACGAATTCCACATAACCCTCACCGCGCAAGGTCAGCGGCGTCGGATCGACGATGTCGGTGGACAGCACGAACAAGTCCTGCCCCTT
>DASSBQ010000142.1:0-9635 GCA_035698625.1 Nitrospiraceae bacterium | reverse complement strand
CGGGTGGCACCACATCCACCGTCTCGCCTTCCCGTAGACCCGCGGCGACCTGTTGCGCCACCGTAAAATCGACATGGACCGCGTCATCAACCCCCTGCAAGGTCGTCAACTGAGTGCCTTCGTTCAAGTACTGGCCCGGATGCACGTCCGCCAATCCCACTCGCGCGCGGAACGGCGCGCGGATGATCTTGCGGGCGATGATCGCCTTGGTGCGCGCGATCTGAGCCAGCGCGACGTCCAGATCCGCGCGCGCCCGATCCACCTCTTCTTCAGCCGTGGCCTGGTCCTGCCTCAAATGATGCCTGCGGTCGAGCACTGTCTTCGCCAGAGCGGCCTGTGCTTGCTGAGCCTTCAATTCGGCTTCCTCGACGGAGACGTCGAGTGCGACGAGCACGGCATCCGCTTCTACGATCTGCCCGGGACTGAGCTTGGCTTGGCGGACAGTGCCGGGCAATTCATTGCGGAGGGTGATCGAGCGCAGCGCCAGAACCGTTCCTATTGAAGTGGTCGTGGGGCGATGCCGAATCTCCTGCGCTTCCGCGACCATCACGGATTCCATCGGTTCCGGCTGGTTGGCGGAAGCGGCGTGGCTGCTCTGAATAGACACGTACTTCCACGCGACCAAGCCGGCGCCACATGCAAGGACCACGAGGAGCAGCAACGACGATCTGATCCAGGTGCGTCTTTGCGCATGTGTCACGCCGCTCGGCTTCCCCTGGAGAAGGGCGTGCTCGGTTGTCCTGCTTCTTGTCGTGTCCGTGAGCATGAAATACCTTCTTAGAATATTAAGCCCGTTCCCACCGACTCGTGCTGATGTCTGCCGCTCAATGGGCGATGCTCCGTATGGAGCGGATGCTGTTGCCCTGCGTCCTGGAGAAACACGATCAGGACCTTCAGTGTTCGCGTGCGACTGGTATTCTTCAGAACGTGATGAGGCATCCCGCTCAACCTCGCCACCGTGCCTGGATTCAAGGCCATCGGCGGCTTCCCGTTCATTTCCAATCGCCCCGCCCCTTCAAGCACATACAAGAGTTCGCCGTCCGGGCGGGACTGCCATGAATCCGCAGCGCCGGGCTGGAGTTCAACGGTAATGCTTTTCCAATCCCGTCCCGCCGGGCCGGCGGGTGCATTCAATTCCGCCGCATAATTGGCTTTCTGGTCGACTCGTTGGTCGTGAGCGGCAGCAATGACCGGCACCGACATCCCGGCAAATGCCAGAGAGAGAACCAGCATCATGGATCGCACAGCCAGTCCCGGGATGGCATGTCGAACGATACCGACCGGGAGATGGCGTCGACGATTTTCCAGAATGATCGGATCGATGACTTCTCCGCATTGCACACAACGCATCGCCGAGAGATCGACATGCTGATCGCTTACCATCAGGCCTCCGCACCGTGAACATGAACAATCGGTGATCATCCAATCCGCGGGGCTTTCCGCTTTCGATCGTTGTTCCTGGACAGTGGGCATCGTGATCATCTGGGTCTCCTTTGCTATCGGTCATTGCCAGAATACCAGGCAAACCGGCATGCCTTCATCTCACCTTGCCGCTTCGGCTTCGAGCAGGGCTCCATCGAACTTCTCTCCGCAACCCGATCGCAAGCAGTGAAGCGAAGAGGACTGTGGTCGTAACATACGGTGCCGAGATTGATATCCATGACACGGCAACGATTCCTTTCTGCGAGCTTCAAATGACCGGTGATGAAATCGCCCTGACGCTATTGATAGTACGCGGAGCATCGCATAGATCGTTCCAGACCAGTGGACTGATGTCGAGATCCCGCGCAAGTGCCGGTTAGAAGTGAGATTTCATCGAACAACGGCAATCGCCGTCCGGGATCGCCAAAGGGCTGTGACGAAGGATTTGTGCCGAGGGAACGGCACCGTGCCGAATGGTCGGCGCTCCGAGTATGCCTGGAATCAGGCGCCGTTAGAGAACGAAATGGAAGGGATCGGAGTCCTTAGGATTCCGGCGTGCGCGTCAGCAGTTCAAGAATGTGCCCGTTCGGATCGCGGAAATAAAATCCTCGGCCGCCGTTCCATGAGTTCTGTTGACGATTGTCCAAGTTCCACGGATCGCTGCCATACGGGATCTGGGCCTCCTGAACACGCTGGAAGATCCCATCGAACTCGGGATCGCTGACGTGGAAGGCATAATGATGGACGTCGAAGGTCTCTACATCATCGTCAAAATCAAGGGTGAGGCTTTCATTGACACGCACCGGAGCAAAGTATCCATCCGATTTCTCGTATTTCAAACCAAACATGTCCGCAAAAAAGCGCGCCGAGGCCTGCTTATCGCGGGCCGGCACGATTGTATGGTTCAAGATGATGGCCATGATCATCCTCCGGTATATCGGCTGATTCGACGCCGGTTCGCTTCTCGCGAATACCGTCTTCTCTCCGTTCCTCCGGCATGAGAGGATTATTGCATCACAACGCCGCCGCTTGCATGAATGTTCTGGCCGGTGAGCCAGCGCGCCTGGTCGGTGACGATGAACAGGACCACATCGGCAATATCCTCCGGCGTCCCCAATCGCTTGAGCGGCGACATCTCGGCTCCCGTCTTCCGAAAGGCATCGGGCAACATCGCCGTCTCGGTGAAGCCCGGCGAGACGGTATTGACGGTCACGCCCTTGGAAGCCAGTTCATGGGCCAGCCCTTTCGTAATCTGTTCGAGCGCGCCCTTGCTCGCCAGGTAGGCCGTGACGCCGGGAAAGCCCATGTGAGTCCCATCGGTTGAGATATTGACGATACGGCCGCCGTCTTCAATCACCTTAGCCGCTTCCTGCATGGTGAAATAGGGGCCCCTCGTGTTGAGAGCGAACACTCGATCGAATTCCTGTTCCGTCGTCTCAATTAACGGCTTGAAGAGCGCCATGCCGGCGTTGTTCACCAAAATATCGAGTCGACCAAAGCGCCGCACTGTCTCCTGAATCAACCGGCGCGCATCGGCAATCCGGCTCATGTCGGCCTGCACGGCGATCGCCTTGCCGCCTTTTGTTTCAATCCCGGCCACGACGGCCCTCGCCTTGTCCGCGCTCGTTCCATAATTTACCACCACGGTGGCGCCCTCTTGAGCCAGCCGCTCCGCAATCGCACGCCCGATCCCGGCCGACGCCCCGGTCACAACCGCTATTTTGTCCGTTAACGCATTCATGGCTACGGCTCCTTTCGTTCATCCTAGGCTCGTGTATTCCTCATGCGACATGATTGAAATCGTGCCGGCGGTCGGTAGGTTCGCACTCCGCTGCCGATTCGCGCAACGGGACAGACATCATCTCCGGACCGGGATATTCATCACCTGCCGATTCGGCCATGCGGCCGGCCCGCGGACGCCTGCCGACGAGCCAAGCGACCGAGAGGAGGATGAACCCGGCGATGCCTATGACCGAGAACCAGAACGCGAGATAGAGAGCCAGCAGGAGCGTCGCGACATCGGTCGGTCCGAACATCTGGTGCGCCAATAATTCAAGACCGAGACCGGTGACCAGCAACCCGCCCACGGCGCCTCCAAACCACCCGATGGACCACATGCCACGATCCTGCCGAGCTTTGTACATCCGAGTAGCCATACAGTCACCATCTCATGCTTGACCGGTGAACCCGTCTTACGTTCGAATTCCGGCATGAGACGGGGTGTGTCCGGCCCCCGTGTCTGCCTTCAAAAACATAGATGGCCGGCAGAAGCAGCAGAGGTAAAAGGTAAGTGACGAACACCAAAATCCAAGACATGGCATCAGTTCCTTCTCAGCAAATGGTGAACTTGCTGGGTCTCAATGCCCGATGGTCTCGCATAGCCTGTTCCAGGCAAAAGCCATGGGCGGGCGGTTCAGTGCAAGTGCCAGTTAGAAGAAGGATTCTTATCAAGAGGCGACCGTCTTGACGTATGACTGTGGCGGACCGTGACGAAGACTGCCGTGCCGATGGAGCGGCACCGTGCCGAATGGTCGGCGCATGAAGCACAGGGCGTGACGAATAAGTGACGCCACGTTCGTGCGCGCCGGCGAGACGTGAGCCGGCAGTGTCCCGGCGCGAGACGGCGAGCGTCCAGTGTTTTCAAGTCGAAATGCGAGCGACGAGATACGAGCGGCGATGCAGTCAGGACGGTCGTGAGATGCCGAGCTTCACTATCTTGGATTGGAGGGTCGTCCGTTTCATGCCAAGTTTCGCAGCCGCGCCGGCAGGACCCCCGAGGACCCATTTCGTGGCTTGAAGCGCGCGGACGATATGATCGCGCTCCGCCGTCTCCAAGGTCGCGAGACCGTCGGTCGGCGGGATCTTGGCCGCTTGGCGCCTCTCCAGCGGGACACGGAGTTCAATTCCTTGTGAGAGAATGACGGCCCGTTCGATTAAATTTTCAAGTTCGCGGACATTCCCGGGCCAATCATATTGCGACAGCGCCGCCATTTGCTCATTGGAAATCGACTCGATGTTCTTCTTCATTCGCTTGGCAAACTTCTGGGCAAAGTGCCGAACCAGCAACGGCACGTCGCCCCGGCGGTCGCGAAGTGCCGGGACGGTCACGGGAAACACGTTGAGCCGGTAATACAAATCACTTCGAAAGGTCCCCTCGGCCACCATCCGCCCAAGATCGCGATTCGTAGCCGCCACCAGCCGCACATTGACTCTGATGGTTCTGGTGCTGCCCAACCGTTCGAACTCCTGTTCCTGAAGGACCCGCAACAGTTTGGACTGTAGCTCGAGAGGAATGTCCCCGACCTCATCCAGAAACAATGTGCCGCCGTCGGCAAGTTCGAAACGCCCGATCCGTTGTGCGATGGCGCCGGTGAAGGCGCCTCGCTCGTGCCCGAACAGTTCGCTTTCCAGCAAACCGGTCGGGATGGCCGCGCAGTTCATCTTGATGAAGGTTCGTTCCCGCCGCCCGCTGCGGTCATGGATAGCCCGGGCAATCAGTTCCTTGCCGGTGCCGGTCTCGCCCATCACGACCACGGTGGAATCCGTCGGCGCCACCACCTCGACCTGCTTGAGAGTGTGCTTGAGCGCGGCGCTCTCGCCGATGATCTCTTCAAAGTTATAGTCGGTCTTAATCTCGTCCTCGAGATAGAATTTTTCTCTCGCCAGGCGTTCCTTGAGCCCCTGCACCTCTTTGTGGACCAGCGCGTTCTCGACCGCGATCGCGATCTGGTGCGCAACTTGACTCAACAGCTCCACGTCCTCCTGCGTGAATTTATTGTCGCCGCGCCGGCCGACGTTCAGGGCGCCCAACGCGCGATCGTACGAGAGAAGCGGAATGGAACAGAGGGCCTTCACGCCTTCGGCAACGAGGCGCTGCGCGACCGGGGATTCGGTGCAGAGATGTTGGAGATCTTCCTCGCCAAGAACGGCGGGTTTCCGAGTGGCGATGGCAATGCCGGCCGGTGTCGTGCAATCCGATTCGACCTGCCCTTCCTCGATGAAGGATTCGTTCTTCTCATACTGGAGCACGTGTACTCGATACCGGCCCGCGTGTTGATCATACAAGACCAGGCTCGACCCGTCGTGCTGAATGACCTTTCGCAGGCAGGCGCTGACGGCGGGGAACAGGTCCTCCAGAGCCAGGTGGGACACCACGGCATTGTTGATTTCCAACAACAGCCGTTGGCGGTCACGTTCCCATTCGAGTTGCCGCTGCGACACGAGCGCGGCCTCGCTGTTGAGCGCATTGTCGACGGCGACGGCGACTTGCTTCGCTACCTGCTGCATGAAGTCCAGTTCTGCCTGTTGATACGCCCTCGGTTGCAGGCTGCCGAAGCCCATGGCGCCGAGACGGCGCCGAGCGGTCGTCAAGGGGACGACGCAAAAGGATTGGACGCCGTTCTCCTGCAGCAACGCCGTCAGTTTCGTGAAGCGGTGCTCGCGCGCAATGTCGTTCACGATCAACGGCTGCTGGGTTTTCCACACCAATCCGCCCGGCGATTCCTCCACGGACAATTGCAGGCCCGGCTTGATGGTGCTGGGCTGCGAGGTCATCAGCAGCCAGAGGCGCATGCTGTCGCTCGCGGCTTCATGCAGGACGACATTGATGTAATCGAACGGGACGATGTGAGGCAGTCGCTTGGCCAGGTCACGAAACAGGTCTTCGAGCTCACGGTGTAATGCAATGGATTCCGAGACTTCCAGCAGGAGCCGCAACCGGTCTCGGTCACGAGACAGGTCTTGGTGATGGAGAACATTGTCCACCGCCACGGCGACTTGCTTGCCGACCTGCCGGAGAAATTCCACGTCCGCATCGTCATAGGCGCTCTTCTCCAGGCTCGCGAACCCCATGGTCCCCAGCCTCCGCAGCGCCGTCGTCAACGGAACCACACACAACGACCGTATGCCGTCCTCCTGCATGCGGCCGGTGACGGTCGGCCAGCGGTCTTCCTCGGCAATGTCGGAAATCAGAAGCGGCTGTTGGGTTTGCCATACCAAGCCGGCCGGCGTCTTCTCCACCGGCTCTTCATGGCCGCCCACGATATCGGCCGGCACATTCGCCTGCAGGGTATGCAACTTCATCAGCTGCCGGTCCGAGTCGTACAGAGACAAGGCGACAAAGTTCACCTGGACCACCTGCGGCAGCCGCTGCGCCAAGTCCCGAAACAGGTCATGCAGATCGCGATGCGCAGCGATAGCTTCTGAGACCTCAAGGAGGATGCAGTATCGCGCGACCATCGTATCCGATGTCGCAGTACACACTTTGTCACGCATGGCCGCTAGTATGGGGAGGTTCCCCCGGCCATTGCAACCCCGTCGCTCCATCGGCAGAATCATCCGCCGGCCCCCTCACCGGTCCCTTTATGCGCGCACTTCAACCGCTTCCCGCCCGGCACTCCTGAACACTTTCAGCGGGAGAATGTTGTATCGCTTGCGCAGTCTTCCACCTGCTCCCCCATGACCGACCAATAATCCCATCCGCTGTTGAGATCCACGTTCATCGCCGCTCCCGCCTGATGGCGATCACGCCTTGACGGGATCGAAAAATCCCGTTCGTGCCTCGCAATCGGGGTCATGCGGATGCGGACCTTGATTTCAATTTCGAGCGAAGTACAATAGACTTTCTAACGGTCATCCGGAGTCTGGCCGAAGAATGAAAGCGGTACTTCTCGCAGGAATCTGTATCCTGGCACCGGCAGGCGCCATACCTGCAATCGCCGAAGAACCCCTGCTGTTTGACACCTGGGCTCACTCCTATTTTCACCCGGACCGGCTTGATCAGTTCGTCCAGGCGCACAAGGCTCAGTACACCGACGACTATTTTCAATGCTCTGAAGAGGCGCAGCGTCTAATCAGCGAGGAAGCCAATGTGCGCGATCGCCGATGTGATTTCTCGCCCGGCGCAGGCGTCCGCAGCCGCTGCAGGAAAGAGAACTTTTTCCGGGGGCTGGACAAGCATTTGGCGGACTTGGATCAGGCGATCCGGACTCACACAGCGTGGCTCGATGTCGAATCCGGCCGCAGTGCCGCCGCTGCGGCCCAAGCCGCCGCGGATCTCGAACGATCCTGCACCCCGCCTGCCTGCGACATCGCCGAACGAAAGAAAAACGAACTCGTGCGCGACCTCAAGCCCTACCTCCAATGCCCGCCGCTCGCCGATCGGCCCAGCGATATGGATCCCAGCTTCAAGACGTTCGAGCTCCCCCGCGACTCAGGCGGGTGACGTTACCGGGCTTGCGCCGGCCCCCTAGAGCATGAGCCGAAAACTATAGCCGTGCCGCTCGAAGCCCAACGACTCGTAAAATGCATGCGCCTTCGGGCGCTTCAGGTTGGAAGATACGACCATCTTGTAACAGCCGCGTTCTCTGCAACGGTCGATCGCATGCGCCATCATGGCCGTTCCCACACCCTCACCCTGGAACTCTGGATCGACGGCGACATCTTCCACGATGCCGGAGGGCGTTCCGAGATGACCGAGGTTGTCCATCACCAACAAGGCAAACGTGCCCACGATGCGATTTTCCGAGACCGCAACATAGAGGGTGTAATCCGGATACCGCGCCATGCGTTCAAAAATCCGCTCGGCTTCCCTGCTGGAAATCACGCGCCCATCATCGAGCGCCGGCTGCGCATAAAGGCGAAGAACGTCAGGCAGATCGGCTTTCGAAGCCGGATGAATGGTGAGTTGGGCGCCCTTCACGCAAGAACCGCTTTCGATACGCTCACTCTGTCGGCCGGCACCAATGATTCGCGCACCTCACAGATGTCTTCTCAAGCCGGAGGTTACGTGGATGAAGATGCGGCTCCTCACCGGCGCAAGAGCACCACTTTGAGCATCCTGGCTCGAACCCATTTCGTTTTCTCAGTTAGCCCGCGTAGCCCCACGCGTTGGCATGGAACGACAACGTGCCGGTGCCGGCTTTCCATTGAATTTGAAAGCATAGTTTTTCCCCCGGCCTTACGGGAATCGGCCCCTGCACGGTCCCGACAAAAATGCCCGACCCGTCGGATCTCAACCGGGCAGACGGCGAAATCGGTACGGCCATGGAGGCGCTGGGTACGTCTTTGCCGTCTTTAATGACCATCCATGCGGAGAGATGCTCGATGGGACCATCCTCCATGATCCATACGCTGCCCATGTGGAGCATGAACGCCTTTTTCCTTCCAAGATCGACAATCGGCAGTTCCGCCGAGGCGTTATTCCCGCCGCTGGAAAGAGAGCCTCCCAGCCGGATGATTTCTTTGGGGATGCTGAAGAATTTCTCTGACATAGTGTCTACTCCCTGGATAGTTGTTGTCCTTCGCAAGGCCTTGTCGAGCACGTGATTCCGCCTCCGCAAAGGTTCTGGCATGCCATGTTCAACAGCAGCTGCCAAAGATGCCCGCTCAACGGCAGCAATGATCTGCTGGGCGCGCGTTAACAGAATATCAAGGAAACAAATAACTTTTATCCAAGTTGAGACGCTATTTGTACGGGCAGCGAATTCTCATTGTGGAACTTTGACTATTTCTCCACCCCGGACTCAAGGCCGTCATGCTTGTCACCTAAGCCGATGGACTCGATATCTCTCCGCAAATCATTGATTCGTCCTATTCTTTCAGCAAACTCATCCCTGTCTAATCTTGATTGAATCAAGTGCTTTTCCACCTGACTCTCTCTAAATCGCGCCTCCATGAGATTTTGCTCAGCGAGAAATATTCTCTTCTTAGTATCTTCATCGCCTAAATCATAATACATATCTAATTTCGCATAAAATTCTGCCGGACCCACGCCTTGCGGTATATTCCCACCCGCACTATTCACAATCTGCCTCGCGGTCTCGTAAGAGGTTTCCACGGCGCGTTTCGCTTCATCCAAATTTGTTTGAAGCCGTACATGATGACCTGACGTCTGCTCAAGCAAGTCTTTGTACACGGTGAGGTACGACGGTAAGCCTCCACAGACAGCCGGAGGCTGCTCGATTGCTCTATCAGATGCTTCGATGGACAAGCGATTCATTGCCATGCTTTCTCTAAGTACATCCGCCGTGATTAACTGCATGGCCGTAAATACTTGTTCATACAACCGTCTTCTATCGTGCAGATCTTGGTATGTTCGGCCAGTACTTCCGGTATCATTACGAGGAGTCTGAAATCTAGGACCGTGTAACATGTACGTCTGCTCTGATGAGGAGAGCCTTAATATCGCCGTCTGAGGCGGATAATCACCACCA
>DASSBQ010000141.1:0-30580 GCA_035698625.1 Nitrospiraceae bacterium | reverse complement strand
GAAACGCTCGATGGATCGCCGGCGGGCGGTGGCGATGGCCGAATACCTGGCCTCCATCCATCGAGTCAAGCGGCGTGATCCCGATCTGTACCGACGAAGACTCAGAGAGCTGATCGGCCATGGCGAATGCATCATGGGCCTGACCGACAGTTATCCCGCCCGGTATGCCTTTATCACTGAAGAGCTGCTTCGTTCAATCGAGGATGCCTGCAACCAGTGGCGTTGGCGTCTACGCGGGCGGTCCGGAAGACTGTCGCAGGTCCACGGTGATTTTCATCCGTGGAATGTCCTGTTCCGCCGCGGGACGGACTTCACCGTGCTGGATCGATCCCGCGGTGAATGGGGCGAACCGGCCGACGACATCACGGCGATGACGATCAACTATTTGTTTTTCTCGCTGTGCAGGTGGGGCACGTTGCGAGGCCCGTTCGAAACGCTCTTCCGGACGTTCTGGGAAACGTATCTCGAGAAGAGCAAGGATGAGGAGGTCCTCGAAACGTCCGCGCCGTTCTTCGCGTTTCGAGGATTGGTGATTGCCAGTCCTCTGTGGTATCCGAAGCTGGCGATCGACGTAAGGCGGAAACTTTTTCGCTTCGTCGAAAATGTCCTCGATGTTCAACGGTTCGATCCGGCTGACGTGAATCATTACTGCGGAGATTGACGAATTGACGATTTCACCAGTTGATCGCTGAAGCATCGTCGATGGGCAAGGATTCTGATCAGTCAATGATGAATGATGCAATCGTTCAAATGGTGCAAGGTACATTGTCATTTGATCATATGATCATTGCAGCATGGCGATTGCCAGGGATCTACCGATAGTGCAATGATTCAATGATGAAATGATTCAACGACTCCGTGAGCAATGAACCAATCACCAATCAATAAGGCCTCCTTCGCGATCTGGATTACCGGCTTGCCGGCCTCGGGCAAAAGCACAATTGTCTCCCACCTCGTGCCGAAGCTGAAGCAGACGGGCTTGCCGGTCGAGGTGCTGGAGTCCGATCACGTACGTCAAACTCTCACCCCGAACGCCTCGTACAGCAAGGAAGAGCGCGATGTATTCTACCGAGCGCTGGCATTTACCGGCTCTCGACTCATGGCGCATGGCGTGACGGTGATTTTTGACGCCACTGCCAGCCGGCGGGCTTACCGAGATTTCGCTCGGCAGCTGATTTCGCGATTTGCAGAGGTGGCGGTGGAATGCCCGCTGGCGGTATGCATGCAACGGGATAAAAAAGGAACCTATGAAAAAGGCCGGCGAGGGGAATCAACCACCGTGCCGGGCTTACAGGCTCCCTATGAAGCCCCAAGTAATCCGGAGGTGACAATCGATACAACGAGCACCGTCCCGGAACATGCTGCGAGGCAGATTCTCTCCTTCATAGAAAAGCGGTTTCTGTAACAGGAAGTGGAAATGCCCGCCGGCCGGCGCCCATTTACTCAAAGGCCAGTACGGGACACCGGTTTTGATGCAGCATGGCGTGGGCCACGCTTCCGAGCACGAAGCGGGTCAAGCCGGAACGCCCGCTTGAGCCCATCAGGATCAAATCCGGCCGCAGTTTCTCCGTTTCCTCCAGAATCGTCGCTGCGGGGCTGCCCAATGCCGCCGAACCCTTTGCCTGATATCCAAGCGCTCCCAGCCGGTCCGCGACGTCATCAATGAAATGTCGCGCAGATTGCAGGGCGCGTTGTTCAAGCTGCCCGGCAGCCTCGGCGCCCACAGGCCAAGGAGCCCTGGTCGGCGGCAATACCGTGAGCATCGCGATTTCCACCGGGTCGCGGAACGGCCTGAACCTGAGAAAGCGAGTCGCGGCCTCCGCATCGGGTTGGCCCTGCAACGGCAGCAGGATCTGTCTCATCGATTGGATGGGCCCATTGACGATGAGCTTGGCGCAAGAAGCCATCGTAAGCACCCGGTGCGAGACGCTGCCGAACAGGCGTTCCTTGACCGGTCCGAGGCCTCGCGCTCCCATGATAATCAGATCTGTCTGCGCCGATTCCACAGTCTTCGCGATCATTTCCGCCGGCGAGCCGACAACCAATTGTTTCGTGACCGGTCCGCTGTCCATCGGCAGGAGAGAGCGAATTCGATCGAGCAGCCGTTCTCCTTCCTCTTTCATCGATTGCTCCAGATCAACGTAGAGTTCGCGAGCCACCTCGGGCATCATCATCGGATAAGCGGGTTTCGGTACGTCAAGCACATGAAGCACCGTCACGGCCTCGGCTCTGGAGAAGAACCTCAGGGCCCGCGCCGCTTCGTACGAATGGTCCGATCCATCGACGGCCAACAAAATCTTCATGGATGCGACTCCTTTTGCGACTCCTTTGATGACGGGCGACGTCCGCCGCCCGCATGAAGCGGAAGATATTGTAAGAACCACTGCAAAGCCCGGTCGGCCACTTGTTCAAGCGTGCCGGGTTCCTCGAAGAGATGCCCCGCCCCGGGGACGATAATCAGATCTTTCGCACACGTCAATCGCGCCAATGCCGTCCTGTTCATCTCAATGACCGGTCCGTCGTCTCCTCCGACCAACAGCAGCGTCGGGGCGGTCACATCCGAGAGGTGCGCCTCGGCCAAATCCGGCCGGCCGCCGCGAGATACGACGGCTCGCACATTCGAGGGGGCTCTCGCCGCGGCTTCCAGCGCCGCTCCGGCTCCAGTGCTGGCTCCGAAATATCCGAGCGGCAAAACGCCCGTGCCGGGATTGTGAGAGAGCCAATCTTTCGCAATCAGCAATCGGTCCGCGAGAAGGTGAATGTCAAACACTTTTCGACGGTCATCCGCTTCCGCCGGCATCAACAGATCGAGAAGAAGTGTTGCCAAACCGCCTCGTTGAAGGACCTGCGCGACGGCCGTATTGCGCGGGCTGAATCGTCCGCTGCCGCTGCCGTGCGCAAAGAGAACGATGCCGATCGGTTTGGCAGGAAGTCCCAGAATCCCTTCGAGGGAAAGCGAGTCGGTTTGGATACCGATAGGCCGCTCATCCGATGAAGTCCCACCACTCACTCGCTGATCCCCTCCGTCGGAATGAGACCGGTTTCTGTCAATGACAGTCGGTCGGACAGAAAAAGACGAAATACAGCACGACGGCGACTCCTACTAAGATTGCGCCCAACAACAGCCATTGAGTTCGAGACATGATTGATCTTCTGTATTAGGACCGCACCAGGCATCAGTTAGGTGAGCAAGAGGGATGCCACGGCTGAGCGCGGAGCGTGACTCGTGAAGCGTCGTCGCAAAAAGGTCGCAACAGTTTGAAAACAGTGTCGGGATCGTGGATGTGTTTGGTGCTCCACAGCTGTTTTTTGCAACAGGGCATTTGTTTCCGACGGGAACGCTTCCCGAGCGACGAGGGACGCTTCGCCGCCTTAATGTGGTGTTCCGCCACAAGAGCCCAACCGGCACTGTAGCAGGACACCACTAATTGGAAGCAATTCCGGCACATAGCTGCATAGCGAAGAGCAGAATCGATGAAGGCAGATGGGAATTCGTTTGTGCCATGCGCTGTTAGCCATGAGCGTTCCCGTTCTCGGAATATGGCACTAGCCTTGCTGGGCATTCTTATGGGAAAGTGCCGGGTTCACGCTAGGGAGGAGATATGGCGGATGCATTGTTTAAGAAGATTCTCCTGCCCATCGATTTCTCGCCTTGTTCTGAAGAAGCGTTTCGCATCGCCGTATCCTTGGCGAGGCTCTTTCAGGCTGAAGTAGTCATGCTGCACGTGATCGATACCAAAAGCCTGGAAACACTCAATCGCCTGGGCATGGCGTCGCCGACTGAAGAGAAAGTGCAGAAAAAACGGCTGGGCCATCATGCCAGGCTCAATGCCCGCCGCCTGTTGCTTTCGGACGAGGCGAAGAGAGTCAACGTGAGGCGCGTCGTGGTAGAAGGCGCCCCGTTTGTTGAAATAGCCAGGCAAGGCCGTCTGGAAAAGGCGGATCTGATTGTGATGGGCAGTTATGGCGGGCAGGTCGGCAGTGTCGATAAGATTTTTTTCGGAAGCACAGCGGAAAAGGTGGTGAGGACGGCCGGGTGTCCCGTGCTCACGGTTCCTTTGCCGGTCAAACGGCCGGCTCGAGCCAGATCATCCGCGTGAGGCGCTGGATATCAATAGAGAGGAGGATCGTATGCGATTCATTGTGGTCTCTCGTAGAATCGGGGAAGTCTTCATGGCCGGATGTTTGGTGCTCGGCCTCTTTGCTCACACCAACGCCCAGTCCGAACAGCGGATCGACGTGACGATCCAGGACTATGCGTTTGTATTGACCAAACAGATCCCGCTCCGCCTGGGCGTGCCGACGGTCATTTCGATCCGGAACGTCGATCGCGAACGACATGATTTCGGCTCGGCGATGTTCGACGGCGTCTCAACCAAGGTGGAGAGCAGCGGGGTGATTTCCTATGGAAGGGGAATCGGCGGAGTCTTTGTGGACCCGAAACGGGACGCGGTAATTCGCTTCGTGCTGGAACGTCCGGGCCGGTATGAATTCAGATGCTCCATTCATCCGACCATGAAGGGAGAGCTGCTCTTGTTGAACGTC
This sequence comes from Nitrospiraceae bacterium, assembly GCA_035698625.1. GTDB lineage: Bacteria > Nitrospirota > Nitrospiria > Nitrospirales > Nitrospiraceae > DASSBQ01. The sequence continues at coordinate 26,035 of DASSBQ010000141.1, read as the reverse complement.
GAGGCCGTGTGAGTGTATGAAACCGCTGGTCTCACGGGTTTTGCTGGCCACTGATTTTTCTCGATGTGCCGATTTGGCCCTCGGCTATGCCCTGGCGATCGCTTCTTGGTGGAAGGCGGAGTTGCATGTATTTCATGTGCTGGAATTCCTGCCTGGAATGGATCCCCAGTATCCGGTGAACAAAATGTATCTGGATGAGCTGCGCAAGGAAGCGACTCAGCATTTGAATGCTATTGAAAAGCGCGCAGCCTCGGCCGGCATCTCCATCCGCAGGACCATCGAGATCGGTATCCCAAGTCAGCGCATTGAGGCGGCGGCGGGCGATCTCAACATGGACTTGATTGTCATGGGCATGCACGGCCGGACGGGACTTGAACATGTCCTGGTAGGGAGCACGGCTGAACGGGTGGTCCGCACCGCGCCATGCCCGGTCTTGTCTGTGAAAGGCGGACGAGATGAGCGGCCGCACGCAACAGCGCAGGCGGGCAGTCCCGGAATCCGTCGCCTTGTGATTCCCATTGACTTCTCCGCGTCATCGCTCGACGCGCTGGAATACGGTGTGCAATTTGCTAAGCATCTTGGAGCGAGCGTGACTATCCTGCATGTCCTCGAACCGGTGGCTTACGGTTTGGACTTTACTTTGGGGCGTTCGGCGGAGCGGCGGGAGCAGAAGGAACATGTACAAAGCAAGTTGAAAGTCCTATGCGCGCTGTGCACATCGAACGGAGTGAACGCCGATTCGGTATTGAAAGCCGGTCTTCCGGCCGATTCGATTCGGGAATATGTCGATCGGGAGAAGCCGGATCTCGTCATCATGGGGACCCATGGACGGCGCGGCATCTCCCGTTTGCTGAGCGGCAGCGTCGCCGAAGGGATGTTGCGACTGGCTTGTTGCCCGGTGCTCGCCGTCCGCATGCCCTGTTTCGATCCAGGCCATCGGCGCATCATGCCGGGTGGAGACAATAATCCTGCAGTTTAACCTACCATGAGGTGAACATGAAAACAGCGTTTCGCAAAGAATCCATGAGACGGGTCCAAAAGCCGGCGACAGTCGTTCCGCCGAAACCTATCCAGCTTCCCGACGGGGTGCGGGAACGCATCGCTCAACAGGCTTATGAACTGTGGGAATTAAGGGGGCGGCGTCATGGACATGCCTTGCGGGATTGGCTGGATGCCGAACTATTGGTGATGGACGAGATCCATGAAGCTCGCGAATGAACGTAATATCGGAGTCGCAACGCCGCTTCCGCCTCAATTGGAGGCTGTGATTACGCGTCTCGAACGGTTGTCGTTCGCGCCGCAATTCTCGGTGCAGCGCGATGTGGCATTGGGGCGGGCCCTGCAAACATACCTGTCTGCGAGCGTTCCACTGGCGCCCCTGACGGAGGAAGTTCGCCTTTCGGAACTGTTCCTCTACGCCGATTTTTACCCGGAAGACGGGCAACTGACGCTGATTGAACAACTGCGCGACGTCATTACGGAGCACATTCCCGAGGAAGAACGATGTTGGCTGGATCCGCTCAAACACTCGTATATGGATCTGGTCGAGATCCTGCCTGCTAGAGGCAGCGTTCCGGTCCTGATGCTCCGATCGCTGGGTAATGGCCGCGCCTATCGTGTTCAACTCGATTCGCCTGCTCTGGCGGCCCATGCCGGGCAGGTGCTGCTTACCCGCTTGGTTCGCCCGCCCGGCGATCCGGAGACCGAAGAGGCGACCATTGCCGGAAGCGCCCTGGTCTTATCTGCGGAGGATGCCAATGCCATATATGAAGCGACGGGCGAATACCGTCGAGAGATGGAAATCACCGGCGGCTCCTTCGAATTGGGCGACTGGCCGGAATTTGCCAAACGGTTCGGCCACATCTTGCTCTGGAACTTTGCCCGCCTGCGGATGGCGGCGCTGGTCGATGCCGTGGTGAGTATTCACTATGTCACCGGCGACAATGAGCCATATCTCTACACGATCGCTTTGTATGAGCATTGCGAGTTCACCCATCTGCGCGACAGTCTCTCGGATCTCAACGGGTTTCGGCCACGGCAAGCGACTGGTTCGGCAACAGCCACCGAGCTTGATCGGTCGGCCCAGGCTTGGACGATGGCCGCTTCAGGAGAATCCGCCGATTCCCGCATTGTCGCCAGACTGACGCTCACGGCCACGCAATTGATGGTGGAGTGCGACTCCCGCGAACGGCTCAATACCGTGAAACATGCCCTCGCGGCCGCGTATGGCTTTTCGCTGCATTTCCGCGGCGAGACCATCGCTCCTCCAAAGAGGCAAGTGACCGCCGACGAATTGGCATCCGACCAACCATTGACTATCCGGATCACGCCTGAGGCGGATCGAGCGCTGCTCAATACCTTTCTTGAGACGACCTATTTGGAGTGGGCCGATCAGGAATCTCCTGCCTTGGGCGGCGAAACGCCGCGGCATGCTGCCGCTTCGGAAGCAGGTCGGGAAAAGGTTGCGGCTGTCATCACCGGCATGGAGCGGGAAGATCTTGGGTTGCGCCGAACCGGGATACGGGCATTCGACTATAACAAACTGCGGGCTCATGTCGGTCTGGAGGAGGTGGCCGGTGGATAGGGGGACACCCGGCTTGACGACCGTGCTTGAGCAACACAAGCCGGTCGGGGGCGAGCCACCGAATATTCTTCGGACGCTGCTCGCCGTTCAACAAGCCTTTGGCTCTGTCTCCTCCGAAGCGGTTCGGGATATCGCGCAGGTTCTGGAAGTGACCGAGGCGGATGTCGCCGGCGTCCTCTCCTACTATCCCGATTTGCGGCGCGAGGCGCCTTCGCGCCATGTCATTCGCATCTGCATGGGCGAATCCTGCATTGCCAATCATTGCGATCGTCTCTTGCGAGGGCTGCGCGAACGGTTGCGAATCGAAGTCGGCGAGACGACGCCCGGCCGGCGCTACCGGCTCGAGCAGGTCTTCTGCATGGGAAATTGCGCGGTCGGTCCCACTCTCGCAATCGACGAGGATCTGTACGGACGTGTGGCTGTGTCCCGGCTGGATCACCTGCTTGATCGCTATCGGTGATCGGGAGAAGAACCTCATCAGGCCCGATCGGGGCGTGAAGTCGGCGGCACAATTCGGAGAGCGTACATGAGGAGATACGCCCGATGACTCCTCCCTCGAAAGCCGGCGAACGTTGGGACCGAAGCGGAGTAGCTCTTTCCTCGGGATCGCCGGTCCGCTTGTATCTCCCGAATGACACGTCTTCCCGTGCCGCCGGTGCTGCTCAATTGGCGGAAGCCTGGGCCGACCATCCCGATGTCCAGTTGATCCGTACCTCTTCGCGCGGCGCATTTTCCCTTGAACCGATGGTCGAGCGGGATACCTCTGACGGGCGTATGGCCTGGTTCGGCGTGGCCCAGGACGACCTGCCTCGTATCAAGTCGGGAATCGGAGGCATGCCGGTTGATGCCATTCCATTTCTCAGTCGCCAGACCCGTTGCACCTTCGCAAATTTTGGCGTGACACAGCCGCTCGCGCTCGACGAGTATCAATCGCATGGCGGATTGAAGGGGCTTGAAGCAGCCTTGGCCATGGCGCCCGCAGCCATCATCGAGGAGATCAAGGTGTCCCGGCTGCGCGGTCGGGGCGGGGCGGCCTTTCCCTCCTGGAATAAATGGCACATCGCGCGTGAGACCGAGGCGGATCACAAGTACATCGTCGTCAATGCCGACGAAGGAGATGCCGGCACCTATTGCGATCGGATGATCATGGAAGGCGACCCCTTCCGGTTGCTGGAAGGGATTCTGATATGCGCGCGTGCAATCGGCGCGGACCGAACCTTCATCTACTGCCGCCATGAGTATCCCGCCGCCGCTTGGAGCATCCGCACCGCCATCGAGAAGGCTGACGAAGCCGGCCTTTTGGATTTGGATGGGGAGCAGTTTCCCATCGAGGTCGTCAGCGGCGCCGGCGCGTATGTGTGCGGAGAAGAGACGGCGTTGCTCGAATCGATAGAAGGGCGGCGCGGCGATGTGCGGGCGAAGCCTCCTTATCCGGCCGTTTCAGGACTGTATGGCCGTCCCACGGTCGTGAGCAATGTGTTGACGTTCGCCATCGTGCCGGCCATTCTGTCGCGCGGCGGGGCCTGGCACGCCTCGATGGGAACGGAATATTCGCGAGGCACGGTGGTCCTGCAGCTTGGCGGCCGAGTGAAGCAGCCGGGAATCGTTGAAGTTCCATTCGGGCTGACGCTTCGGGACGTGCTGGAGCGGTTCGGGGGTGGAATGGCACCCGGTTCGCGATTGAAGGCGGTACAGGTCGGCGGGCCGCTCGGGAGCCTCTTTCCGGAATCCAAACTGGATATCCCGATCTGTTACGAAGCGTTTTCTCAAGCCGGCGCAATCCTCGGCCACGGCGGCATCGTGGTCTATGACCATGAGATGGACATGTTGGACTTGGCCCATCATTTTATGACCTTTGCCGCGACCGAGTCTTGCGGGAAATGTACGCCCTGTAGAGTCGGATCATTGCGGAGTCGTGAATTGCTCGAACGGATTCAGATCGGCCAAGGTACACCCGCGGATGTCGAATTGCTGTTCGATCTCGGCGAAACGATGAAGACCGCCAGCCTCTGCGCCTTCGGCGGTCGCGCGCCCTATCCTGTGCTGACCGCCATCGAGCATTTTCCTGCTGAGTTTCAGCGACTGAGGAATGAGGAAATTTAGCATTCGCGGCGACATGCGATTGCTGATTGCACATTCCACATATCTCATTAAGGCTGATGCGGCTCACCATCAACAATCGTCCCGTCGTCGCGTTACCCGGCGACACGGTCTATCAAGCGGCGAAGCAGGCGGGTATCCCCATCCCGAGCCTCTGTGCTTCGGATCACCTCGCGCCGTTCGGGTCCTGCCGCCTCTGTCTCTGTGAAGTGGAAGGGCAATCGGGAACACCGGCCTCCTGTACGATGCCGGTGCGGAACGGGATGGTCGTCCGAACCGAAAGCGAGCAGCTCCGCCGCCATCGGCGGAACATCATCGAACTGTATCTCTCTGAACAGGGCAAAGAAGCCGAGATGCCGGATGTGCTCCGGAAGCTGGCGCTGGCGTATGGCGTCGGCACGGTACGATATCAAAAACAGGCCGGCCGGACCGCCTTTCGTGACGCCTCGAATCCATTTTTCGTCTTTGACAATGCAGTCTGTATCTCCTGCGCCAGGTGCGTCCGGGCCTGCAATGAAATTCAGGGCACGTTTGCCCTGACCATGATCGGGCGGGGTTTTGATACGAGGCCGATCGCCGGATCGCGACCACTGATCGACGGCAGCCCGGGATTTCTCCAGTCGAATTGTGTGTCCTGCGGTGCTTGCGTGAAGGAATGTCCGACGGGTGCGCTGACCGAGAAAACTATTCTCCATGAGGGCCGCCCGACAGAAATGATCCGCACAACCTGCGCCTATTGCGGCGTGGGATGCGTGATGAACGCAGGTGTGCGGGACGGGCGGGTTGTCAGCATGGTACCGGCGGACGACGGCCCGTCGAATCACGGGCATGCTTGCATGAAAGGCCGGTTCGGCTGGACCTATATCTATGCGGAGGATCGGTTACGGCGGCCTCTCTTTCGGAACGGACAGGAATGGGTAGGGGTCTCCTGGGACGCCGCGTTGGATCAGATCGCGCGTGAGTTGACCCGCATCATCGCAACCCACGGACCTGATGGAGTGGCTACGATTTCCTCCAGCCGCGGCACCAACGAGGAAAATTATCTGTTCGGCAAGTTCATGCGCTGTGTCGTGGGCACCAATCATATCGACAATTGCGCGCGCGTCTGCCACAGCGCCACCGTGACCGGCATGATGGAAACACTTGGAGCATCAGCCGCGACCAATTCCATCGAGGACTACGATCTGGCCAAGCTCATCATGATCGTCGGCGCCAATCCGACCGAGTCGCATCCCGTGATCGGCGCCCATATTAAGCGGGCGGCGCGCCGCGGCGTGCCGCTCATTGTCATCGATCCGCGCCGGATCGAGCTGGCGCGTCTGGCGGATCTTCATTTGCAGTTACGGCCCGGAACGAATGTGGCGCTGTTGAACGGCCTGGGGCATGTCCTCGTCAAAGAAGGATTACTGGATCGCCGATTCATCGATGAACGGACGGAGGGCATCCAGGAGTGGCTGGAATCAGTCGAGCCCTGCACTCCTGAAGTCACCGAAAAAATCACCGGCGTGCCCGTTCAATTGATCAAGCAAGCCGCTCGCCGGTATGCGACAAGCGGCGCGTCGCTCTGCATGCACGGCCTCGGCGTGACCGAACATCGCTGGGGCAGCCATGGCGTTATGGCGATCTGCAATCTGGCCCTGGCGACCGGGAATGTCGGCCGGCCCGGCACCGGCGTCAATCCGCTGCGCGGGCAGAACAATGTGCAAGGCGCGTCGGATGTCGGCTGTCTCCCTACCTATTTCAGCGGATATCAGCCGTTGAACGATCCGGTGCTCGGCGAGCTGCATCGTCAAATCACGGGACGGCCGTTGCCCACCACGCGAGGCATGAAAATTCCGGACATGTGGGATGCGGCGCTGGAAGGGCGGCTCAAAGGCTTGTGGATCATCGGGTATGACGTGGCGCAGACCGACCCGAATCTCAAGAAGGTCCATCACGCGCTACGAAATCTCGACTTTCTGGTGGTCCAGGATCTTTTCATGAGCGAGACTGCCAAGCATGCGCATGTGGTGATTCCCGGCGCATCGTTTTTGGAAAAGGACGGAACATTCACGAACCTGGAACGGCGCATTCAGCGGATCAGGAAGGTCATGGATCCGCCCGACGGCATCATACCGGATTGGCAAGTGGTGTGCGGAGTGGCCGCCAGGATGGGCTATCCGATGGCCTATGCGCATCCGGCCGAAGTCATGACGGAGATTGTCCGGCTGACTCCGATGTGGGCCGGTGTGTCCTATGAGCGGCTTGAACAAGCCGGCGGGTTGCAGTGGCCGGCGCCGACGGCTCTGCATCCCGGTACCGCTTTGATGCACCGCGACGAGTTCCCCAAAGGCAAGGCGCGGTTCGTCGGTGTCGAATATCTGCCGCCAGGGGAAGTACCGGATCAGCAGTACCCCTTTGTTCTTATTACGGGTCGAGTCCTTCAACACTACAACTGTGGAGCGCAAACCAGACGGACGGAGATCATGCGGCTCGTGGACGGCGATATTCTGGAGATGCATCCGAAAGATATGGAGACAGTGGGCTGTCAAGAAGGAGAAGTCGTCCGCCTCGTCAGCCGGCGGTCCGATGCGCTCTTGCCCGTCGTCATGAGCGAGCGGGTTCGGCAGGGAGAGCTCTTCACGAGTTTTCATTTTCCCGGCAGTCAGGTCAACCGGCTGCTGTCGTCGAGTGCGGACGAGAGTTCCAAGTGCCCCGAGTACAAGGTCTCGGTCGTGAGAGTCGAACGAACGGCGGCCGAGCCGGCAGCGGCCGGTGGAGCGATACCGGTACAGGCACGATTGATTACGTAACAAGGAACGTATGTCGCGGTGTAGCGCCCGTTCCTCGGTTCGTGTATCTTCGTGAATGTAGAACGTAAAGCAGCAGGGCCGATGATCTATACCATCACGCTCAACCCGGCGCTCGACCATTTTCTGGATGTGCAGGATTTGTGGATTCACGATGCGAATCGCGTGACATCGGAATGCCTATATGCCGGCGGCAAGGGCATCGACGTGTCACGCGCCATCCGTCGTTTAGGCAGCGACAGCATGGCGCTGGGATTTATCGGTGGGCACAACGGGCAAATCATGCTCGATTTGCTGAAAAACGAAGGCGTCACCTGTTACTTCACGCCGATTTCGCAGGAGACCCGGCGGAATATCATTATCGGAGCGCTCGGCCGCGGGACCCAAACTATGCTGAATGCGCGAGGCCCGACGGTCACAAAGGACGAGTGGAACGCGTTCCTGACCCACTTGCGTTTACTCGATCTGCGGGATTCTTACGTGGTTCTCAGCGGCAGTTTGCCGCGGGGTGTTCCGCTCGACGCCTATCGGCAGATTATCGCTCTCGTACAAAAACAAGGCGCCAGAGCGATGCTCGATACGGACGGACCGCCTCTGAAAGTCGGCCTAAAGGCCAAGCTGTTCGCCATGAAGCCGAATGTCAATGAACTGCGTCGGTTGACGGGTCTGGCGCTACGGTCGGAGCGCGCGATCCTGGCCGCCGCCATGGAACTCCATCGAGACGGGATTGAGATCGTCCTGGTGTCCATGGGATCTCGAGGTCTGCTGATGGTGACCGGCGCCTCCCGGTTCCGGGCTGTGCCGCCGGCTGTCCGCGTACGGAGTACGGTGGGAGCCGGAGATTCCGCCGTGGCAGGCTTTGTCTGCACCTATGCGGGAGGGAAACCGTTGGTGGACTGTCTGCGCTTCGCCGCCGCCGCCGGCACGGCGGCGACACTGGCGCCCGGCAATCAACTTTGTCGGTTGCGCGATGTGCAACGATTGGCGCCGCGCGTTGGACTTGAACATATCCGGTCATATTGAAAGGATGGAGCATGAATATTCTGGTGGCGCATGATGGTTCAAAGCATGGCAAGTGGGCGATGGAGTGGTTGGGACGGCTGCCTCTGGCCGCTCAGCCGGCCGTCACGGTGTTGCACGTGGTCGATGTGGCGTCATTGCGAGCGCCGTTCATGGCGCAGCCGGTCGTGTGGGCCAATGAACGGGTCGTTCAGGATGAGATCAAGCGGCTCGAGGCGCGGGCGAAGAAGACGATGGCCGAAGCCAAGAAATTCATGACCGCAACGAAACTAAAGGGCAAGGTGATAAAAACGCAGGGGCCGATCGGCACGACCATTCTTGACAAAGCGCCCAAGCGTGACGGCCTCGTCATGTTGGGGAGCCGGGGTTTGGACCTCTTGGACCGTTTCATGCTCGGCAGTGTCTCCACCCAGGTGACCTTGCACGCGCCCTGCTCGGTCCTTGTTGTGAAGGAAGAGCCTCGCCCTCTCAATCGCATTGTGTTCGCGACGGACGGATCGAAGGCGGCCGACAAAGGTTTGCAGTTCCTGCTCACTAAATTAACGCCCGATATAGCCGGTCAATCGGGCAAGAATCCCATCGAGATCGTCCTGGTCCATGCCGTGCCGTACCTCAATTATCCGGAGCTGAAGGAAACCGGCAATCATCTGGTGGAACAGAATGCCGAGAAACTCATCAAAGCGGGGTATGTGGTGGACGGCGTCGTTCGCCTCGGGAAGCCGGCCGATGAAATACTCACCATCGCGTCGAGGAAAAAAGCGGACTTGATCATCACGGGGGCCAAAGGCCTGGGTGCGATCGCGCGGTTTCTCTTAGGCAGCGTCTCGACCAGAATCGTGCAGCACAGCAGTTGCTCGGTGCTGGTGGTACGGTAGCTGAGATGGTCAGCGCGAGGCCCTTCTTCGCAATAGCGAGAAGAGCCTCGCTGACCGCAACAAGTTAGACCGTTTCGATGGATACTGAGACCGACACCGGATTCGCAATCGTATCGTACACAGGCGAGAACTTGGTGAGTTCCTGCAATTGTTCCTGGCTCGCATCGCTCTTGACTGTGAACCTGGCCCGGATCTTCTGAAAACCTTTTCGCACCTCATCGGACAAGCCCAAAAAGCCGCGCAGGTCTAGATCGCCTTCCAGCTGGGACTCCACCGATTCAATGCGGATGCCGCGGGCCGCCGCATGGTACACGAGTGAAGTGGTAAGGCAGGCCGCCAAGGCATGCAACACGAATTCGACGGGATTAGGCGCCTGGTCTTCACCCAGCAGTACGGGCGGCTCCGCCGCCTCGACCACGAAAGGCTTGGTCCGCACCGTATCTTCTGCTCCCGCTCCATAGAAACTCTTGATGGTCGATCGATTGTGACCGCCGTTCATCCAGACATTGGAGGCGCGAAATCGAAATGAGCCGAGGGCCGGATCTTTCTGTACCGCTTGGATTGTGGTTCCCATGTGCTCGGTATTGACGCCGTTGACTGTTGCACTGATGATGGACTGTGACATGGCACATCCTCCTGGTTGGTTGTGATGGTTCGGTTGAAGGATGCTGCGAAACAGCATCCGGTCTGCTGATCGGCAAAGATCTTCCCATTTCATGGCGCGTCCTAGCCTTCGAATGACGGCCGTCGCAGGACGGACCCGCAGGGCGCAATCGCCGGCTGCATTGAAAGGAACGTGTTTCGTACAAGCGCTGCCGACAAAGGCTCGACGCGATTCCATGGCGCCAGTGAAAGAATGCGGGCCAGCAGGCAATAGCCGATCAGAATTCGCGCCGAAGTGCCGGCGAATTGCATCAGATGGGTCCAATGCATCGGAGCCCAGAGTCCCGTACCCAGCAACAGCAAGTACGCGGTTCTCACTTGAACGGGCAGCGAGGCGACATCGCCGGTTCGCGCGATGAAGTGGGCGATTTGCAGCGCGCAGAGAAGAAACGCCAGCGGGATGCCCAACGGCCATCCGACGATTCCGGCGCCGAGCAAGCCCACGGTCAACATCCAGTACCACCAGGCGAGATCGCGCGTTATTTTCATGATGCTCCTTTCCTTCTCCGAATGACCCGACGGCTCTCCACTCAGCATCTTTGATGCTCAGCATCTTTAATGCCAGAATGGACGGCAACGAGAAGTCATTGATTATTAAAGAAAGCTACGCCGGGCGGCTGCTACCGGCGATCGACGACTTCTCGAAGCTTGTGAAATTCCGAGAGAGCGGCCATGAAAATTCATGAAAACGAGAGAAGAAGAGCGCAGCAGGGCGCGGGCGTCGGCGGAGCCCAGAGTCCGATGGAGCAGGGTTCGGTTTTTAAGGTGTTAGGATTCGCTCTTGGCGGGTTTCGAAATGCCGAGCGCTTTCATGCGCGAGCTCAACGTGGAGGCGTTCATGCCCAGCAAACGCGCCGCGCCCTTATCTCCGGCGACCCTCCAGTCAGCCGAATGCAGGGCGCGCAGGATATTGGCGCGTTCCAATTCTTCCAGTTCCTTGGCCGTGCGGATGCGGCCATTCGTCGTCTGTGAGTCCTCGGTGGAGATGGCATCGGGGGCCTGAGCTTCGGGAAGGGCGCGGTCCAGGTTCAGCCGGCCGTCGCAAGCAGTGATGACGGCTCGCTCAATGACGTTTTCCAGTTCGCGCACATTTCCCGGCCAGGGATAGGCTTTGAGCCGTCTAATGCCGTCCGCTGTCAGTGGAGCAATACTGCGGCCCAATTGCTTGGCGAAGCGCCGGGCGAATGAAGCTGCCAGCTCGGCGATATCATCGCCTCGTTCACGCAACGGAGGCAGGTGGATGGGGAATACATTCAATCGATAATAGAGGTCCTGGCGGAAATGTCCCTGCCTGGTGGCCGCCAGCAAATCGCGATTTGTCGCGGCGAGCACCCGCACGGTGACTTTTCTGGTGTGAGAGCTGCCCACCGGCTCGAATTCCCCCTGCTGTAGAACTCGCAGCAGCTTTCCTTGCAGGTCCAGCGGCAGCTCTCCGATCTCATCGAGGAAGATTGTGCCCTTGTCGGCCAGTGCAAAACGACCATCGCGCTTCTTGGTGGCCCCGGTAAAGGCGCCCGCCTCGTGGCCGAAGAACTCACTCTCGATCAAGGCGGCGGGAATCGCGGCGCAGTTCACGGTAATGAGCGGCCGATCGCTGTGTCTGCTGGTTGCATGAATAGCGCGTGCGACCAGTTCCTTTCCGGTTCCGGTTTCACCCGTAATCAGGACAGTCGCTTCGGTTTGCGCTACTTGGGCGATATCGTGCAGGACATGGCGCAAAGCCGGGCTGTCTCCAAGAAGAGCGCCATCGCCGTGAAGGGCGTCGAGCGCCTCGCGCAGCAACGCGGTTTCGGCCGTGAGCGATTGAATCTTTTGTTCGGCCTCCACGCGGTTTCGCACATTGCGAAGGATGACCGTGTAAAATTTTGCCCGGTGCATGTCGTAGCGGGACAAGGTCGCTTCCGCAGGAAAGGATTGGCCGTCCGGACAGTGGGCGGTGAGCCCGCCCGGGATCCAAAGCGACCGTTGGCCTTCCGCGCGCCGGTCCAGTTCGGCAATCAACGGCAGGAGCCGCCGGCCGTCTTCCGGCCCCAGGAAGAGTCGAAGGTCTCTGCCGATCATCTCGCAGGCGGGACAGCGGAAGACCTTTTCCGTTGCCGGATTGACACGGCTGATTCGAAGTTGATCGTCCAACTCGATAATGGCGTCCATCGCGCTGCTGAGCAGCCGGCCGACTTTTTCTTCGCGCTCCCGCACGTCCGCCTCGGCGCGCAGCCGCTGCAATTCCCCGGCTGCCCGGGCTGCGAAGATCCGGAAGATCGCATGGAGGCATGGTTCATCCGGCATCGGGCGACGGTCGATGACGGCCATGTGGCCGAGAATATTGCCGTCGACATCCAGCAACGGCGCGCCCATATAGCTGACGACGCCGAGCGCTTTTACATCCGGCTCGTACGGAAACAGTTCGAGCAAGCGATCCGGGAAATGGACGAGTTCCCTGGTGTCGATGACCTGCTCGCACGGACTTCCGGCGATGTCCACCTCATAGTTTTTAATCCATTGGCCGTCCATCCAGAAGGCCAGGGCGCGGAGGGTCCGCCTCTCCGGAAAATATTCGGTGACCCATGCGCCGTGCGTATTCAACGCTTTTGCCAGGTTGTGCACGAGCGCCGAGAAAAAGCGCTCGCCTGTCTCCATCGCGGTGCCTTGGAGAATGGCGCGAAGCGCCGCATCGGTTTCAAGCCCCCGCAGAGGCAGCGGAATGTCGGTAGGTCCGCCTGGCATAGTCGATGACGATGTGAGATGGGCGCCATTATGGCCGTCTCATGGAGATTGCGCAAGAGGACTGCATCGGAACCAGTCCATTGATTAGCGCGGCGCGTGGACATAGGCTGACACGAGCAACCAAGTGAGACGAACATGATGAACCACGAAAGACCGCCGCAAGCATTTTGGAATAATGAAATGAACCGCCGTTCCATGCTCAAGGGATTGGGTCTCTGGGGATCAATCCTGGCATTGCGCCCCGACCGCCTGGCTCACGCGCTCACAGGACGAGCGGGCTCGTCTGCGGAAACAGACGCAGACAAGGATACGCACAAGGCGGAATCAGGCCCGGGGGACATTCCGCGTCGCATATTGGGCAGAACAGGGGTGGAGGTATCCGCCTTGTGCTTCGGTGGCGCCCATTTGGGGAGAATTGAATCGGAAACGGAAGCGGTCCGCATCTTACACGAAGCGATCGATGGAGGCGTGACGTTCATGGACAACGCGTGGGAATACCACCAGGGCCGTTCCGAGACGTGGATGGGCCGCGCGTTGCAGGGGAAGCGCCGGCAGGTTTTCCTCATGACGAAAGTCTGCTCCCACGGACGGGAGAAAAATGTCGCCATGCGGCAACTCGAAGACTCGTTGCGCCGCTTGCGGACCGATTATCTGGATCTATGGCAGATCCATGAAGTGGTGTACGAGGATGATCCTGATCGGCATTTTATGGCCGGCGGAGCCGTCGAAGCGCTGGTGGAGGCGAAGCAACAAGGCAAAGTTCGATTCGTCGGCTTCACGGGCCACAAGGACCCGAAAATTCACCTCAACATGCTGGCGCATGACTTTTCTTTCGATACCTGTCAACTGCCGCTGAACGTCTTCGACGGAACGTATCGCAGCTTTGAACAGGCAGTGTTGCCGGTTTTAAATCAGCGGGGCATCGCGCCGATTGGCATGAAATCGTTGAGCGGGAACGGCGAGGCCATCACACAGGGGATCGTCACCGTTGAAGAGGCGTTCCGCTACGTCTTGAGCCTGCCGATTGCGACATTGGTGAGCGGGATCGATTCCAGGAAGGTGTTGCGGCAGAACCTCGACATCGCGAGGCGGTTCACGCCGATGACGGCAGCCGACATGGAGGCGTTGCGCAGCCGCGTGGCGCGTTATGCCAAGGACGGGACGTTTGAACAGTTCAAATCGTCCAATCGATATGACGGCCCGATCGGGCGGGAACAGCATGGCATCACTTGATTGACAAGGGCTCTCCTTTCTCGGTAGGTATGGCGCGTAGGACCGTGCTTGACAAAAGTTGGGCGAAATCAAGACAGACCGCCTGCATCACCGCGGCGCTCTGAATCATCGGCAGGAGAATGACTTGAATATGGCGACATTGATCAAGAAGCCCACGAGAGTTGAAGCAGCCGGAAACAAGCCTAAGCTCATTGACGAGTTCATCGGCCTGGTGAATTCCGGGATGCCGGATATCAGCCTGGCTCGAATGCAAAGTCCATCCGGATGGGTGGAGCCGGGACAAACGCCGGAGTTTGACGAATACACGTTGGTCTTGCGCGGCGTGCTGCATGTGGAAACGAAATCCGGAACCATCGATGTCCAAGCCGGGCAAGCAGTCATCGCGCCCCGCGGTGAATGGGTTCGGTATAGCACGCCCGGCCCTGAGGGGGCCGAGTACATCGCCGTTTGTCTACCTGCCTTTTCGCCCAAGACGGTCCATCGCGATTCTCCATAGGCGCGCTCTTCCGGAGACACGTTTCTTCGGCTCGGCGCATCCCTCCTTCAAGGGACAAGCTGTCCCCCGATAGACAGGGCCTCTTCGACGCGCAAGAATCAGCCGTCTCATATCAGATTGAGTATCCTTCACTTAGATGTCGACGGGCAGTGGGTCCATGGATTGCATTTGACCCTGCTGCCGCTTCTCCGCGCGCTGGATGTGTCCGGTGCGGTGCAGGGGCCGGGCGACTATGGGACAACAGAGGAAGGGACAATTAGCCGATTGGCGTTCATTGCTGAAAAACCGCAATGTGGCCTGGCTCTGGACCGGTCAGCTCATCTCACAAACCGGCGAAGGCTTGAGCAAAGTAGCTTTGCTATGGTTTGTCTACAACATGACCGGATCGGCGCTGAAGATGACGACGATCGGCATTCTCCAGACCATCCCGCCGCTTCTTTTCGGTCCGTTTGCCGGCGTTCTCCTCGATCGCATCCCGAAACGGCTCGCCATGATCGTGATCGATGTGGCGAGAGCCTGTTTGCTGACGGTAATCCCGCTCCTTTACCTAGCGGGTCTGCTGACTCTGTACTGGCTCTACGGGTTGGTGTTCATCACGGCGATGTTTTCCATGGCCTATGGGCCCGCGTTGAGCTCGGTCGAACCTCTCATCGTGAAGGAGCACCAACTCACGCAGATCAACGCGCTGGATCAGAGCACTATGACCATCGGGCAGCTCATCGGACCCGCCATCAGTGGAATGCTGATTGCTGTCATGGGGGCGCAGAACGTGCTGTTCGTCAATGCCGGGACCTTTTTCATCTCCGCCTTGTGTAAGATCCCGTTGCGCATTCCGCACAAAGTCGTCCGTTCGAAATTCAACCATCCGTACCAGCAGGCTCTTCATGACTTGAAGGAAGGGTTCTCCTTTATCTTTGTGCGCCACCGGCTGTTGGTAGTGCTGATGGCGATCTCTTCCGTGTATACGCTGGGCGCCACCGGGTTCATCTATCTCTTGCCCGTGATCGGGAAGGAAATTTTATTGGCCGATTCGTTCCAGCTCGGATGGTTATGGGGCTCTCTCAGCGCGGGGATTCTTGTCACGACGATGTGGCTGCTGGCCAGCAAGCCGATCGGATTGTGCCGCCGCGTATGGCTGATCGCCGGCGCGGCCGGATTGGCGGGCGGCGCGGCGCTGTTGCTCGCGTCCATCCGGTCGGTTTACCTTGCCGCCTTGTTTATCGCGATCATCGGGGCCAGCTCCGGATTGGTGAATCCGTTCGTATCCGTGTCGCTTCAGGAACGCTCGCCGAAGCAACTTCTGGCCCGTGTATTCAGCGTGTTCAATACCGGGTATCTGGCATTTGCCATGCTGGGCATGACGGTCTTCGGCTGGCTCGCCGATGCGTATGATCCCGTGGTCAGCGTGGTGGCCGTGGGGGGAGTGGGTTTGGCCGCCGGCGTATTTACTCTTGCAATGCTTCCCTGGTGTTACCGGTATGCCCGGGCGGAATCCGGCAAGCAGGCATTGGCCGCGACAGGATAAACTTCTCGTCAGCGCTCGATCGCCTCCAAGATCGGGCCGATCCGGTTCGATATCACGCCGCCGTCAGCCGTCAAGCCGTCAAAATCTCCTCGAATGATTTTTAACGCATAGCGCTCGGTCGCTATTTCGGCCCGCAGTCCGGAACCCAAGCCGTCGAAACACCTCGATAGGCGGACACCAACCTTGGACGGCATGTTGCAGGAGAAATCCCGCGACCAGCGCCGGCAGGATAAACCAGCGGCGGCCGGCAAACCGTCCAAGGGCGAGCCCCACCAGTGACGCGCCGGCCGCATTCGCTTCGAGCACCCGCTCCACGTCCCATTCATGCTCTAATGTTCTTAGGCGCTCATCGAGCCGAGATCGGCCCTCTTGAGCATAGTATCGGATGTTCCGTTCCGTTTGATGCCGGATTGCCTGGTTGGTTCTCTCATCCGTATGTTGCTGCACGCGCGTCGTCGTCGCGGGTATCATCGGTGTCTCCTTTCGACCTGAGCATGGCGGGATCGGCCTCGGCCTGACATCCTTGGCTCAGACGGAGCCGAGGACGCCGCGCCGGGTTGCCGTCCGACGTTCCAATGGAACTCTTCACAAGCTATGGGTAAGGGCCGAGACGTATTTGAGCAAAGCCGGGCCGGCCGGACAACTGGTGGGATCTCTAGTCCGGAGGTCAGGTGATCGATCGGACGTCGGATACTGCAATCGCCGCCGTCATTTGAGCTGATATCCAACGCCAAAGATGAAGGCTTCATCGAGTTTTTGACGTCCCGGCGCCGGCTGCGTATTGAGCCTGAGGTCGTATTCCAGGTTGAAGTAAAAATCCTTGTAGACGAACACTCGGAGGCCTGTATCGGCGTTGATGCGCATGCCGTTTCCATGCTGGAGATCATAGAAACCATCGTGTCTGTGAAAAACCGTGAGGCGGTCGGGAAGGAGTTTATGCTCGAATCGCACGCCCCACCTGGCCGATGCCGTCTGGGTCTGCGGGACGGTCGTATAGTGTTCATTCACATAGCCGAGTCCGATCGAGCTGGAGAGGCTGGTGCGTCCTGTGTCGAAGAATTGATAGCCGATGCCGGCGCCCAATGTATTGCGGAACTGTAAATTCTGAAACGTATCCTTTTCCCAGAGGCCGAACGCATCGAGAAAGACTTTCTTGCTGATGAAATAGTCATACTTTGCTTGGGCCATGGAATTCCTGGCTGTCAGCCGTCCTTCCGCCTCTCCGTAATTGTATTTGGCTTCAAGAAACAGACGATGCCGATCCGCCCGGAACATCAGCCGAGCCGCGCCGTTGACGGCCTTGGTGCTGGTATTGCCGGAAGTGTTGTTGCCGCCCAGGGTGAAATTCCCCTGATACTGGACGAATCCGATGTTGATACCTTTTACTTCGGCGAGGGGCACAGGATTATCCGGTGACAGGGTGGTGACCTCGAGAAAATCGTATCCGCCGATCAGAAAATCGGAGACGATGCCGTTCGACTTGCCGGGCACCTTCAGCCTGAAGGGTGTGTCCGATTTGAGGCTTCGCACCTCGCTCCAGGTAATTTTGATTTCCCCTCCGTAGGACGTTTGAAGCCAGAGGAAGCCGTCTTCCATTTTTGAGATTTTTCCCGTCAGGCGGTCGCCGTTGGCGAGCAGCACTTCATCCGCATGGGCGATCTCGAACACCAACAGCAGTGCGACCGGGAGACAACCAAGCCAGCACAATATGCGCCCCACGATGGTGCTCATTATCAATCGAAAATAAATGGGATGTGGATGAATGACCCGCGGTCAGTACGGAGGCTGACTCATATCATTCGCAGTTTGAAAGTAACCGTCACGAAGGAAAGTTGCAAGAGACTTATCTGTTTCTTGCGTGATTTCGCGTGCCCCGGTGACGAGGAGCGATGAGAGGAACCGGAATGTTATAGTGGCCGGAAGGATCATACTTCTTCATAGCGGTTCGTAAGGAGAACAGCCGATGTCTCAATTGAATGATCCAAGAGTATTCTTTGCCGCCGAACGAACTCTGCTTGCTTGGAATCGGACCAGTTTGACTCTGATGGCGTTTGGATTCGTCATTGAACGATCGGGACTGCTGCTGCGTGTGCTCGCGCCTCAGTCCGGGATATCGGGCGTCGGCCGCTCGTCTTTTTGGATCGGGGTTCTGTTCATCGTGCTCGGCGCCGTGACGGCCGTCACGGCGATTATCCAGTATCGCGCGGTGCTGTATACCCTCCAGCCGGCTGAGATCCCGGACGGATACCACGCCATGATAGGCGTCTATGTCAACGCGTTGGTAGCCGTGCTGGGAACGGCGCTCGCCGTTTATCTGCTTTATGGAATGGAGCTTCGATAGCAGGATGGAATCTAGGCGACGGATGGAACCGCCGTCAGCAGTCTCTTTACTTGCGCATGTGCGAGCACGACATCGGGCATCCGCTGGAGCGCTTCGTAATAACTGCGCTCGAATCCGTCTCCTATTTCGGACGGCCGTAGCAAGGCCCGTGCTTCCTCAAGCAGGCTGCTGGCTTCGGAAAGATTGGCCTCGGCTTCCTCTTCGAGCATCTGGTCGATCCGGACCACCAGGTTGGACAACGGATGCAGCCAGGCGAACCACGGGTCATTCATGACCAATTGGAGCAATTGGCCGGTGGATTCGATACGTCCGTATATCCGCTCATAGGTGAGCTGTTCCGCCACGATCAAGGTCCTGTGAAGGCGAAGCAATCCCTGTCGGAGATCCAGAATGCGCTCGCGAACGCGAGCCGGTATCGGGTCTACCGGTGTGCCGGGTGTCAATGCCATATATTTCCATTGTAGCAGGTTTTCTTCATCGTGCTTCAATTGCGTTTGGGTTTTGTGTTCAGAGATCAGCGTCACGACGGGAGTTCGGCCAGCCGGAGCGTGTAGAGATGATGGTACAGCCCTTTGTCTTCTATCAACGAGGCGTGCGTGCCTTCCTCCACGAGCCGTCCTTTATTGATGACGAGAATGCGGTCCGCCCGTTGAATCGTCGTGAGCCGATGGGCGATCACGAAGGTTGTGCGCTCCGTCATCAGCCGCTCGAGCGCCTCCTGTACGAGCCGTTCCGATTCGGTATCGAGCGACGATGTCGCTTCATCGAGCAACAGCAGACGTGGATTCTTCAGAATCGCGCGCGCGATGGCCAGCCGCTGCCGTTGGCCGCCTGAAAGATTGATGCCTTTTTCACCGACGATGGTCTGGTATCCATCCGGGAAGGCGGTAATGAATTCGTGAGCATGGGCCGCCTTGCCGGCTTCAAAGACTTCTTCCTCGGTCGCCTCTTCGCGGCCATAACGGATATTGTCCAGAATCGTGCCGCCGAACAGGATCGTCTCTTGAGGGACGAGGGCGATCTGTCGATACAGACTCTCCAGTTGAACACTCCGTAAATCGTACCCGTCGATCGCAATAGCGCCCTCCGTCGGATCATAAAACCGGTGAAGGAGGTTCAAGATCGTCGTTTTCCCGGCGCCGGTAGGTCCGACAATGGCGATTAACTCGCCCGGAGCCGCTTCGAAGGAAATATCACTTAGGACAGGATGTCGCGGATCATAGAAAAAACTCACCCCTGTGACCCGGATGACGCCGGAAACGGGCGGCAGTTCCACGGCCTTCGGCGCGTCGGCCACTTCGGGCTGCGTGTCGAGGATTTCGAACACCCGCTGCATGGCTCCCTGCGCCTCCTTGATCTGCGCGAATACCCGGGCTGCCGATCCGAAGGGGCCGATCAAAATGCCTGCAAACAGCACGAAGGCGAACAAGTCGCCGGGTGTGACGGTCCCGTCAATGACCTGACGGCCGCCGTACCACAGGACCGCCGCCGCCGCCGCAAACGTGAACAGCGTAATGACCGGCACGAAGACAGCCAGGACCGCAGCCCGCCGTAGAGACAACGTCAGCGCTGCTTGGACCTGGCCCATAAACCGGCGTTCCTCGCGCGCAGTCTGGACAAACGACTTCACGACTCTGATGCCGGCAATGACCTCTTCGACCAGCGTGCTGATGGACGCCGTGCGGTCCTGAATCGACGTGGAGAGCGCCTTAAGCCGCCTGCCGAAGAGTTTTGCGACGAGGACGAGCAGCGGCAGCAGCAACAAGATGAGCAGGCACAATCGCCAATTCATCGCCAACAGAAAGGCGACGCCCCCTGCAAATGTCACCGCTTGTTTGGCCGAGTCAATCGGCGTCTCCGTCACGACATTCTGGATAACGGTCACGTCGTTCATGAGCCGAGACATCAGTTCGCCGGTCCGCCGTTTGGCGAAAAAACTGACCGACAGGGTTTGGAGGTGCGCGAAGAGATGGATGCGGAAATCGGCGACCACGCGCTGAGAAACCCACGCCGTCAGATAGCTGTGGCCGATGGAGCAGAGGCCTTGGACAACGACCAAGCCGAGAAAGACGGCGATGAGCGCCGTCATCCGCTGCTGATCGTGCTCTACGGTGATCGAATCCCAGAGCCATCCGGCCAAACGCAGGAGAGTAAGGTTGATGGCCGCCACCGCCATCACCAACAGGCCCGCCGCGGCCATCCGCGGGATATAGGGTTTAAGAAAAGGTAAAAATCTCCGGTACGAGGACATTATGGCAGCCGGGTGCAGTTATGAGAGCAGCCGATGGTGAGCCGGAGCATTACGCGCCGAAGGCCGGCAACTTCCGGCGGCGCAATCATATGGAGGGCGGGTCAAAGCTGGGCAATTGATTCGATCAGATTCTTATTGATCGCCACGAAGTCGGACCGATCCTTTTCATTGATCATGACATCGGTCAGGCTGATAAACAGCCGCTGTTCTTCGTTGATGGCATCGGAGACACGGTTCCGCATCGGAGGAATCAAGAAATCTCCCACGTAGGTGCAATTCACCGTTCGAACGCGGATGCGAACTTTCTTTCCTTCTGGCACGGATGCCCTCCGTCCGTTATGTTGAACCGATCAGCTCTTGCGGCGCAAGAACTTCTGCCGCCGGCGCAATTTCTTGTACTTATGCTTGCGCATTTTCTTCCGGCGCTTCTTCAGAACGCTCGACATACGACCCCTCTTGTACGCGCGGGAGTCTAGAGTCTTTTATCTCAAAATGCAAGACATCAGTGCATCGGCCGGATCGCGCGCGCCGGCACTGGAGCATGTCGCGCGCTCGGATCGGTCCGCTGCCCCGGTCGGATGGGAATCATATCGGCGTGCCTTGACCTGCTGGAAAACGGATTCCTATACTGCACCATGTTCCGCCGGATCTTATTGGTGGCGCGGTATGTCTGTTACGCCGCGTTATTCATTGCCTCCCTCTCCGAGCTCGGGTGTGCGACGAAGGCCATCCAATATAAGGAAGATCACGACCGTATCGTCCGCATCGATGCCGCGGTCGAGGCGTTGCGCCGGGCCTATGCGGAACGGGACTACAGCGGCTTTGAAAGCTTGCTGTTGCCGTCCGGCCGTCTCGATCCTGTTCAACGGGATGTGCAAAGCGACTTTGAGGCGTTCCACGACATCGCGCTGGAATTTGCCATTGAACGCATGTTGATCGACGGCGACACGGCCGATGTGTTCGTTCATTGGCAAGGACAGTGGAAACGCGATCCTTCCGATGCGGGCATCCGGCAGCGGGGCCACGCCCGATTGCAGTGGACGGGGGTTCAGTCGATTCTGCTGCGGGATGTCGAGGGTGATCTGCCTTTTGGAATGCAGAGCCGCACCGCCGGTGCCGAGCCCGGTCCTTCCTTCCAAAGATGAAAGGTGCCATGCGCCCTTCTGCCGACAGGATCGAAACAGATTTTCTCGTCATCGGAAGCGGTGTGGCCGGACTTCGTGCCGCAATCGAATTGAGCAAGGCCGGTCGGGTGCTGATGCTGACGAAGGGACATCCCTATGAGAGCAGCTCCATGTTTGCGCAGGGCGGTGTCGCCGTTGCGCTGAGCGAGGAGGACGACGTCAGCATTCATCTCACGGATACCCTGAAGGCCGGACATGGACTTTGCCGGGAAGAGGCTGTGCGCGTGCTGGTGGAGGAAGGGCCGGAGCGGATCCAAGAGCTTATCGCCTGGGGCTCGAAGTTAGACAAGACCGGACGCAAGTTCGCCTTTACGCGGGAAGCCGCGCACAGCAGGAGTCGCATTCTTCGGGCCCGTGGAGACGCCACCGGCAATGAGATGGTGCGGGCGCTGATGGCGCATGTGGCGCGGCAGCCCAGAATTCAACGGGTGGACCGTCACTTTACCGTCGATCTCGTGACCGTGGACGGCCGCTGCACAGGAGCCCTGGTCCTCAATGAACTTACGGGGGTGCGCACCGTCCTGCCGGCGAGTGCGGTGGTACTGTCGACCGGCGGCGCGGGGCAGATCTATGCGCGCACCACCAATCCGCCGAGCGCGACGGGAGACGGGGTCGCCATGGCACTGCGCGCCGGAGCCATGCTCGCGGATATGGAGTTTGTCCAGTTCCATCCCACTTCGTTGTACCTGCCGTCGAGCCCGCCATTTTTGCTGTCGGAAGCCATTCGCGGCGAAGGCGGCCGATTGCGCAACATTAAAGGGGAGCTCTTCATGCACCGGTATCATCCGGACGGCCCATTGGCCCCTCGCGATGTGGTCGCGCGTGCGATCTGGTCCGAAATGGCCGCTACCAGAGCGCGTCATGTGTATCTTGACGTGACCCATTTAGGGGCGGCGTTTGTGAAGCGCCGGTTTCCGACCAT
This sequence comes from Nitrospiraceae bacterium, assembly GCA_035698625.1. Lineage (GTDB taxonomy): Bacteria > Nitrospirota > Nitrospiria > Nitrospirales > Nitrospiraceae > DASSBQ01. Next base: position 3,328 of record DASSBQ010000141.1, on the reverse strand, counting down.
TTACGCGACTTGCCTGCGGTACGATATTGATATGACGGAGGAATGGATACCGGTCTCTCCCAGCGCCCACTACATGATGGGCGGTGTATGGACGAACCTCAATGGAGCGACCACGCTTCCCGGGCTATTTGCGGCCGGGGAGGTGGCCTGTAGCGGCGTGCACGGCGCCAATCGGCTTGCTAGCAATTCCCTGCTCGAGGGATTGGTCTTCGGGATGAGGGCCGCTCGTGCGGCCATCGAGCAGGCGGAAATTCAGGGAAGCGCTGTTCAGATGTCTGAACTGGAAGATCTTGAAGCCGGCACGCCGGCTGAGCTTGAGGACCCAGAAAAGCTACGCAGTTCCTTGCGGCGTCTGATGTGGGGCAAGGTCGGCCTGGTGCGTTCTCGCGACTCCCTGATCAGCGCATCGGCACAGTTGTCACGTTGGAGCCGCATGCTCTCCAGGACTTTTGCGACCAGGGTGGCGTTGGAAGTCAAAAACATGGTGCAAGTCGGACGGTGTGTCGCGGATGCGGCGCTCTGGAGGGAAAACAGCGTAGGCGCCCATTATCGATCCGACGTTCCGCCGGGTAAGCGGCCGGGGTGGAAACAACACAGCCATCTGTCCATTGCCGGCTCCGCTGTCAGCGGGAAGCCACAGAAGGAACGAGGATTATTGATCGAGTTCCGGCGGCGCGGGGTCTCGCGGGCGCCAAGGGGGTGATTCGCTCATTCAGAAGAAAGGCGCGATAGTAGTGCAAGACCTTTTTGACATAGCGGCGCGTTTCTTCGAACGGCGGAAGACTTTGATACCGATCCACGGCGGTTTCCCCGGCGTTGTAGGCCGCCAAGGCAAGCGGGAGATTCCCATTGAAACGATCGAGTAGTTGCCGCAGATATTTCGTCCCGCCTCCGATGTTCTGATCAGGATTGTAAATATCCTGCACGTCCAGTTTGACGGCGGTTTGAGGCATCAACTGCATCAATCCGACGGCTCCGGCTCGCGAGATCGCCATTGGATCAAAGTCGGATTCCGCTTTGATGACGGCTCGGATCAACGCGGGATGAAGCCGGTGCGTTCGGCTATGCCGCGCAATGACCGGATCCAGTTCTCGGGTGGATATGAAGGTTCGAGATCGAGGCGACTCGCTGATGATCCGTTTGTAGCGCGGGTCGTTCGGCACATTCGTCAGAATAATCGTGCCGCTGGCATCGGTGTATTGATAGATATCGGCGTGAGCCGGCTGGTAGCCGGTTAGGGCGGCGGCCAAGCAGGTCAGCATCGGGATGGCGCGTGATTTCCGCGTCATCGAAACAGCTCGTCATGCAGCCGGCCGTAGAATGACATGGTTCAAAACTACCACCCGATTCAGGGGCTGTCAAAATTATATGCCATTGGAGTGGGCCGGCGATGCCGGACGAGCCCATATCCCCATACATCGTGGAGTTAATCGGCCGGCTCAAGAAAACGTTCGCGGTTTTGGGCGAAGAGCGTCCGCAACCGGGAGGTGCGCGGTCCCGGAACGCCCTTTCCGACCGGGGCGCCGTCGATTCGTGTCACCGGCATGATTTCCATGCTCGTGTTGGTCAGAAAAGCCTCATCTGCGTGGACGAGGTCCGAGACCGCATAGCGACCTTCTTGCGGGTCGAACCCGGCTTCCGCGGCGAGCAGCAGCGCGATGTTTCGCGTAATCCCGTCCAGGATGCCGCATTCAAGCGCCGGCGTGCATAGCGTATTCTGTGTGAAAAAAAAGAGGTTACTGACGGTGCACTCGGCCAATTCGTCCCGCCAGTTCAACAAGATGCTGTCGAATGTGCCCGCGGCAATGGCTTCCCGCTTGGCCAGAATATTGTTCAGGAAGTTGGTGGCCTTGATATGGGGCGACAGCGCTTCGGGTAAGTTCCGCTTGGTGCGGGCGATCGTGAGAGAAACTCCCTCGCGATACTGCTCCTCCGGCTGCGGCGCCAACTGTTTCGCCATGATCACCACGGTCGGCCGTTTGCAGAGAGCGGGATCAAGTCCGATGTCTCCTTCTCCTCGGGATATGGTCACGCGGAGATAGGCGTCGGCCCGTTCATGTCCTACCTTGTTGCGGTCCATCGCTTCATGCAGAAGCGCCGGCCATTGCTTCCGGGGAATGGGAATGTCCAATCCAATCGCTTCGGCGGATCGATAGAGCCGGCTCAGATGCTGGTTCAGCATGAAGATTCGATCGCCGTACGAGCGGATCGTTTCATACACTCCATCGCCGTAAAGAAACCCATGATCGAACACCGAAACGAGCGCCTCCTCCTCGCGTACGAAGCGGTCATGAAGAAACACCCACATCAGGCCGGCCTTCCCAGCGCATTGAAGAACGCGCTCGCTTTGTGCAGGGTCTCGTCGTATTCGCTATCGGGGTCCGAGTCGGCGACGATCCCGGCGCCGACTTGCACGTAACCATGGGTTTTGGTCAGGACGAGAGTTCGAATGAGAATGTTGAGATCCAGATCGCCGCTCCAGCCGAAATATCCCAATGTGCCGGTATATGGTCCGCGCCGGGTCGGTTCGAGTTCTTCGATAATTTCCATGCAGTGAATCTTTGGAACGCCGGTGATGGTGCCGCCCGGGAAAACCGCTTTGAGCAGATCCAGACCGGTGAATTCACCCCGTAGCGTTCCGGCGACATTCGAAACGATATGATTGACATGCGAATATTGCTCGACGGTCATGAAATCATCGATCAGCACAGAACCATATTCGCACACGCGTCCCAAATCATTCCGCTCCAAATCAACCAGCATGAGATGCTCGGCCCGTTCCTTTGGGTCGGCCAGGAGTTCAGCGATGAGCCGCCGATCTTCTTCGGCGGTTTTCCCGCGCGGTCTGGTTCCTGCGATGGGACGGGTCTCGGCTCGGCGCCCCCCGAGGCGAATGAGCCGTTCGGGAGATGAGCACACGAGCGCAAGGTCGTCAAAACAGAGACATGCGGAGAACGGAGAAGGATTGACCCTTCGCAGTCGGCCGTACTGCACGAACGGAAGCGAATCCCGCAAGAGCGATGAAGCGCGTCGATTCGTTTCGAAGGTGAAGCGATGAGAGATATTGGCCTGGTAAATATCTCCGGCCGCAATGTACTCCAGGCAGCGGCGCACGCGATCGGTATAGGACCGGCGCGGCTGGTCAGGAATAAAGGTCACGGCTCCCTCTCCCTCAAAGCGGTCGATCGAGCCGATGTGGAAGGTGAGTCTGGCTTCCAATTCAGAGAGGCGGTCACAGCCTTCACGATACAGCTTCTCGCGAGGTTCAGAACCGAACCGCGACAACGGGGGACAATACATCAGGTACAGAAGATGTTCGGCGTGGTCC
>DASSBQ010000140.1:0-9294 GCA_035698625.1 Nitrospiraceae bacterium | reverse complement strand
CAACAGGTGGAAGCGATGCAGGAAAGCCGGGCGCGCATGGCGGACAGGCTTGCAACGTTGGCGCAGGCGCTGCGGTCCGCGACGCTTCCGGCACCGGCGGCGCAGCACATTCTCGATCTGAGGGCGGCGCTCGAGGCGGATGACAAACGGTTGATCGACATCATGACGGCCATGTCCTTTCAAGACTTGGTGGCGCAACGGGTCAATAAACTGGCGGCCATCATCGATGAAGTGGAACACAAACTGCTGCAATTGGTCGTCGTCTTCGGTCCCTATCAAAAACAGGCGACCCAGCAGGATCAGGGCAAGGCCACGCAGATGCTGAAGCAGTTGGAAGCGGCCAAGACCACGGCCATCAATCAGGATCTGGCGGACGAGATTTTGAAGCAATTCGGATTTAACTGAGGTGGGCCATGAGCGATGAGATGCAGGAAATATTAAACGACTTCTTGACCGAATCCGGCGAGATGATCGAAGTGCTGGACCAGCGTTTTGTCACCCTGGAATCCGATCCCACCAACAAAGATCTCTTAAACGAGATCTTCCGTGCCATGCACAGCATGAAAGGATCGGCCGGTTTCCTTGGCTTCACGCATCTCGTCGATGTGGCTCATCGGGCCGAGAACATCTTGAATAAGCTGCGGCAGGGCGAGATGGCCGTGGCCCCGGCGGTCATCACGGTCATTCTCGAAGCGGTCGATACGATCAAGCTGCTCATGGCCGCCATCCGGGAATCCGGCACGGACGGCCATGTGCCGACGGACGGCATTGCCGCCAAAATGGATCAGATCTTGGCCGGAACCTACGGACAGCCGGTCGCTGCGACGGCGGCCGTCGCCCCGTTGTCCGATGAAAGTCGAAAGCCGGCGTCATCCGGCGCCGCCTCAGCCGTCGGGGAGTCAACCGGAGATGGTGCGAACCAATCTTCTTCGGCCGCTCAGCCTGATGTCTCCCGCCTGGGCGAAATCCTCGTCCATGAAGGATTGGCCTCCAAGGAGCAGGTCTTCGACGCATTGAGCCAGCAGCAGCATCAGCCCGATCCGAAGACCCCGTTGGGTGAGATCCTTCTGCAAGCCAAGGCCATCACCGAGCGCGCGTTGGACCATGCGCTGCAAAAGCAGGAAAAGCAGGGGAAGCCGGCCGAAGAAGATGCCACGATCCGCGTCGAAACGAAACGGCTGGACAGCGTCATGAATCTGGTCGGGGAGTTGGTGCTCGGGCGCAACCGCTTGATCAAGATCGGGACGCAGCTCGAACAGTCGCACGAAACGGATCCGCAGGTGCGGGTGCTGGGCGAGACGTTGGCGCAATTGAATCTCGTCACGACGGATCTGCAGCTCGCCGTCATGAAAACCCGCATGTTGCCCATCAAGAAAGTGTTTGCAAAGCTCCCGCGCATGGTCCGCGATCTGTCCCAGAAGCTCGGCAAGCAAGTGCGGTTGGAATTACACGGAGAAGAGACGGAGTTGGACAAGTCGGTGGCCGACGAGATCGGCGATCCGCTCGTACATCTGGTCCGCAACGCCATTGATCATGGAATCGAGCAGCCGGCGGAACGGCAGCAGAAAGGCAAACCGGGCGAAGGCGTGCTGCGGATCCTCGCAAGCCAGGAAGGCAACAGCATCGTCATCCGGATTCAGGATGACGGCCGTGGAATTCCGGTGGAGAGGGTCAAGGCGAAGGCGCTGGCCAAAGGTCTCATCAGCGAAGCGGAGCTGGCCACGATGGAATCCCGCGAGATCGTCAATCTCATCTTCCTGCCGGGCTTCAGCACGGCTGAAAAAGTCACCGACGTGTCGGGACGCGGCGTCGGCATGGATGTCGTGCGCACCAATATCAGGAAGATCAACGGCAGCGTGGAAGTGGAATCAGAAGCGGGGAAGGGCAGCCAGATCATCATCAAGCTCCCGCTGACCATCGCGATCATCCAGGCGCTGATGGTTGAAGTCGAGCGTTCCATCTTCGCCATTCCGCTCAGTTCGGTGATCGAAGCGGTCCGCATCACCAAATCCGACATCAAGACGATCAATGGGCGCGAGGTCCTGCATCTTCGGGATCGGGTCCTGCCGCTGATCCGGTTGGCGCAGGAGTTTGAGATTCCCGCCGACCCGGATCGCAGCCGCTTCTACGTGGTCGTGGCGGCGCTCGGCGACCGCCGAGTCGGCGTCGTGGTCGATGAGCTGCGGTCACAGGAAGAAGTCGTGATCAAATCGATCTGGGATTACCTGGAAAATGTGAAAGGCGTCTCGGGCGCCACGATCACCGGGGAAGGCAAGGTTGTGCTGATCCTGGACATCTCCGAGCTGGTGCAAAACGCGCAGGCCTGGCATGGAGCGGCGGCCGCTGCGGCCGCTTAAAGACATTCTACGTTCCGGATTCTGAATTACCAGATGCAAACCACGCTTCACGAACGACGATCGACGAGATACGAGCGGCGTGCGGGTGGTTTGGGGAGGCCGTCATGTCGAATTTGATCAAGGAAATTGATGCCCGGACAAGACTCGCCGGCGCGAATCAAATGGAACTGTTGCTGTTCAAGCTTGGAACGAATGAGATCTACGGCATCAACGTGTTCAAGGTGCGAGAGGTGATGAAGCTTCCGGCCTTGACTCAGATTCCGGAAGCCGACAGCCGTATCGTCGGTATGGCCAATATCCGCGGCACCATGGTCCCGGTCGTCGGCCTTCGACAGAGCCTCGGACTGGGCGACGATGCGCAGAACTCGGCCAACGACGGCAAGCGGGCGCAGCCGTACCTGATCATTTCCGAATACAACTCCAGTTTGCAGGGGTTCCTCGTCTCCGGCGTCGATCGGATCATCCGGTTTTCCTGGTCGGCCATCAAGACGCCGCCTGCCATCGTGCGCGAAAACAACAAGGGTGCCGTGACGGCGGTGACGATGCTGGACGACGGCCGAATGGTGCTGATCCTGGATGTGGAGAAAGTCCTCAATGATATCTGCCCGCGCCCGGACGACGAGGTCTTCGCCGGCATCGTGAGCACGCCGGCGTTGAAGTCAAAACGCGTGTTGTTTGCCGACGACTCATCGGTCGCGCGCACCCAGATCCGCAAGGCATTGGAACGACTGGGCATCGCCTTCATCCAGACGACCACCGGCAAGGAAGCGTGGGATCAGTTGCAGGCCTTGGCGGATCACGCGGCGGCCGAAGGCAAGCCGGCAGTCGATCAGATCCAGATCGTACTCAGCGATATTGAAATGCCGGATATGGACGGGTTTACCCTGACCAAGAGCATTCGTTCCGATCCGCGGCTTTCGCATCTCCCCGTGATCCTGCATTCCTCGCTCACCGGCACGTGCAACATGGAAAAGGGGCGGGCCGTGGGCGCGTCGGATTACATCACCAAGTTCGATGCAAAAGTATTGGGAGAGAAACTGTCCTTCCACATCGGCGCGGGGGGAGCGGCAACGCGTCACGCTGCCTAAGGTGGAATGCTGTGGCGCGGTGAGGCGTCGGTCATGGTGCTGTGGAGTGAGGGGCTTGGCTCAAGCTTGCCGGGGAAGAGTCCGAAGAGCACGTGTATGAAGACCAATATCCGAGCTAGTTCACTGACGGAAAGGCCCGTGCGGGTGCTCATCGTCGATGATTCGGCGTTCATGCGCAAGAGCCTGTCCGCTATGTTGGAATCCGACCCGCGCATTCAGGTGACGGGGGTCGCGAGGAACGGCGAAGAAGCGCTGCATCAAACGTCCGAGTTGCATCCCGATGTGATCACGATGGATGTGGAGATGCCCGGGATGAACGGCATCGAGGCCTTGAGGCGCATCATGGCCGAACGGCCGACCCCGGTGATTATGGTGAGCTCGCTGACAAGCGAAGGGGCGGCGGAAACGCTCACGGCGCTGGAACTGGGCGCGGTGGACTATGTCCCCAAACAACTCGACGGCGTGGCGACGAAGATTTCGGAAATTCAGACCGATTTGATCGCGAAGGTTCTGGCGGTGAAGCATGCGGAGCCGCGGATAAGCGCGTTGCGGACGGGCGCTCGTGCCATAGAAGGCCGGTCTCGCGCACTGAGTTCCCATTCGGTCAGCGTGACGCGAGGACAAAAGATGGTGGCGATCGGCTGTTCGACCGGCGGCCCCCAGGCCCTCATGCAGATCCTCCCGATGTTGCCGGCTGATTTTCCGGCCGGCGTGGTCATCGTGCAGCACATGCCGAAATGCTTTACCAAGCCGTTCGCGGAACGCATGAATGCCCTGTGCCAATTGGACGTCCGTGAAGCGAGCGAAGGTGATGAGGTGAAAGCCGGGGTCGTGTTGGTGGCGCCGGGCGGCTTGCAACTCCGGGTCAAACGCAAGACTGCGATTGCCATTGGAGTAAGCCTGAGCTCGAATGAAGAGCAACACGTCCATGCGCCTTCCGCGGACGTCATGATGCAATCGGTGGCCGCGGTGTACGGCGAGCGCGGGATCGGCGTCATTTTGACGGGCATGGGGCATGACGGATTGGAAGGTATCAAGGCGATGAAAGCGGCGATGGGGCGGACAATCGCGCAGGATGAAGCGTCCTGCGTGGTGTATGGAATGCCCAAGGCGGTCGTAGAGGCGGGGTGCGCAGACAAGGTGGTTCCGCTCTCCCATGTGGTGGGCGAGATCATGAATATGGTGTGAGTGTACATGTCGGTTGAACCGTTCACCGAGGAGCATCGAGGAGGAGAGGTATGGGCACGATGATGAAGCATATGTCGATTGGTTCCAAGTTCACCTTGACGATCTGCGTCACGGCAGTCGTGATGATGCTGGTCGGCCTGGTGGTGATCTACCAGCAGGAAGAAGACAAGATGGACCTGATGCTCACGAATCGGGCGAAAGTCTTGTCGCAGCAGATCCTGATCGGCCGGGCGTATCTCGCGCAAAACTATGTGGGCAAGATCAAGAAATCCAAAGCGGGCGCGGACATTCAGGTCTCGAAGGACCATACGAACAGCCCGGACGCGATTCCCGTTCCTGCGACCGCAGTGCGGGAAATGGGGGAGGAAGCCAATAAGACCGGACTCTACAACGCGCGCCTGGTCAGCCAGAATCCCATCAATCCGGTGAATCAGCCGAAAGACATGTTCGAGAACGAGGCGATGCGGGCGATCATGAGTGGCGCCGAAAGCTACGCCCGCCGGGACGATGTGAACGGCGTGCAAACCTTCCGGCGAGCGGTCGTGGACAAGGCCGTCTCCGGAGCCTGCATCGGCTGCCACACCGGCTCTCAGATCGGCGACGTGTTGGGCATACTCACGGTCTCGCTGCCGATGGCCGAAGCCACTACCCTCTCGAATAAATCCATGATGCAGAGCGGCGGCCTGATGTTCGGCATCATCGCGATCATTGTGGTCGTCACCTATTTCATGCTCCGCACGATGGTGCTCAAGCCTCTGATGCAGATGAGCAGCATATCAATGGACATCGCAAAAGGCGAAGGCGACTTGACGAAGCGGGTTCCCGTCAGCGGGAACGACGAGATTGCGCATTTGGGCGGCTACTTCAACGAATTCATCGAGAAACTGCAGAAGATGATCAAGAAAGTCGCGCATGTCACGGACAAAGTCGCATCGGCGTCCGTGGAACTGTCGGCCACCGCCGAGGAAATTTCCAAGGGCACCGAGACGCTGACCTCGCGAGCGTCGCAGACAGCGGCGGCCGTGGAGGAAATGAACGCGACCGTGGGGCAGGTAGCGCAGAATTCCGGCAAAGCCGCGAGCCTCGCGCAGGACACCGTGAAGACGGCCAAGGACGGGGGCGTGGTGGTGTCCAACACGATCTCCGGCATGCAGCAACTTTCGGCCGCGGTCTCCAACTCGGCCACCATCATTGCAGAACTGGGCAAGTCGTCGGATCAGATCGGCGAAATCGTGCGGACCATCGAGGACATCGCGGACCAGACCAATTTGCTCGCGTTGAACGCGGCCATTGAGGCGGCGCGGGCGGGCGAGCAGGGGCGCGGCTTCGCGGTCGTCGCGGATGAAGTACGGAAACTGGCCGAACGCACGACGAAGGCGACCAAGGAAATCGGCGACATGATTCGCCAGATCCAGCAGGACACGCGCGGCGCGGTGGACTCCATGCAGCAAGGGACGCAAAAGGTCTCGGCCGGCGTGGAACTGGTGAATAAGACCGGCGACGCCTTGTCACAGATCGTGCAGATGGTCTCGGAAAGCGCCGATATGATCCGGCAGATCGCGGTCGCGTCGGAGGAACAATCGGTTGCGACCCAACAGATCGCCAGCGACATCGAGAACGTGGCCAAGGTGACGAAAGACTCGGCGTCCGGGGCGCATGAATCGGCGAAGGCCAGCCAGGACCTGAGCCAGCTCGCCGTGGAACTCCAGAACATTGTCGGCGAGTTCAAGATTTGATGCCGTTTTCCGAGAAGGTGACTTTATGAGCGCAGCGGTGCAGCAGACTTCACAACAAGCACAGCTCACGTCCGGTCCGCAGGTGATCGATACGGGCAGCGGGGCGGGTGACGACCTCTGCCAGTTCGTCATCTGCCGGATCGGGCAGGAGGAGTTTGCCGTCGATGTTCTGAGTGTGCAGGAGATCAACCGATTGGTGGAGGTGACGAGAGTCCCCAAGACGCCGCGTTTCGTCGAGGGCGTCATCAATTTGCGCGGCCGGATCATCCCGGTCTTGGACCTGCGCCGCCGATTCGGTTTAACGGCCTGCACGCAGACACTACAGAGCAGAATCGTGGTGGTATCCGTTCAGGCCAAGCTGGTGGGTTTCATAGTCGATTCGGTGGTCGAGGTGCTTCGCGTTCCGAAAAGCGCCATTGAGCCGCCGCCGAATGTCGGCAGTTCGGCCGGCGCGGAGTTCACCCAGGGAGTCGGCCGCATCGACGATCGGCTGCTGATTGTCCTGGATCTCAACCGGCTCTTGATGAAACAGGAGGCGTCGTAATCGATTCAGGCGGACGGGAAGGATGCGGCGGGTGGATCGGCGGGGCGTTGTCTCTCAATGACTCGCTGCAGGACCTGAATGGATTCGTTCAGGAGATCCGTGGCACAGGTCAATGTCACTTGGAATTGCTGCATCGCTTCAGGCCAGCGTCCTTCCCGCTGAAGGACCTGAAATCGGCGATGCTGTTCATCGAGGATAGCTTGCTTCGCATCGAGCATTAAGTTGTCTACGGCGCCCACGTGGATACCTCCCTATGCGGCTACCGTATCAAACTCCACCCCTTGTCCGCAAGGCGAGCGGGCGCATGGAGATCCATCAGGACATGAACTGTTGTCGGCAACCATCCAATAGGTAAGGAATAACGTGGACATCGCAACAATCCTCGGCATCGTCATCGCGCTCGCCGCCATCTTGGGAGGACAGGCGCTGGAGGGCGGGCATGCCGGCTCCATCATGCAGCTGACCGCGTTCATCATTGTGCTCGGAGGAACGTTCGGCGCCGTCTGTGTGCAGAATCCCATGCCCGTCGTCATCCGGGCGATGGGCGCCTTATCCCTCGCCTTGTCGAATCCCCATCGTGATGTGAAGGCGACGATCACGTCGCTCCTGGACCTGGCCAATATTTCTCGAAAACAAGGCCTCCTCGCGCTCGAAGCGAAATTAAAGGACATCCCCGATCCTTTTTTTCGCAAGGGGGTCCAATTGATTGTTGACGGAACGGATCCTAAAGTCGTCCATGAGATATTGGAGATCGAGGTCGAACATCACGAGGAGGAGGGGATCGTGGCGGCCAAGGTCTGGGAGGCTGCCGGAGGGTATGCGCCTACCATCGGGATCCTGGGAGCGGTCTTGGGACTCATTCACGTCATGGAGAACCTGGCCGATCCGTCCAAGCTCGGCGGCGGGATCGCGGTTGCCTTCGTGGCGACGATCTATGGAGTCGGCGCCGCCAATCTGTTTTTCCTGCCGATCGCGAACAAGATCAAGCTCAAGCTGAAGGAGGAATCCGCGTCGCGCAATATGTTGATCATGGGCCTCGTCGGCTTGGCGCACGGCGAAAATCCGCGCCTCCTTCAAGAAAAACTTGAATCGTTTCTTCCGGTGCACGAGCGGACGAAACCGGAAAAAAAGTAAGAGTTATGTCCAAGAAGAAGCACGAAGAGCATGAAAATCATGAGCGCTGGCTCGTATCGTATGCCGATTTCATCACCTTGCTCTTTGCCTTCTTTGTCGTGATGTATTCAGTTTCCTCCGTGAACGAGGGGAAGTACCGGACCGTCAGTGAATCGATCAAGGCGGCGCTGAATCCGGTGGCGAGTACACCGGCGAGCAAACTGCCCTTCAATGTCGGTGACGTCAAGCCGGCACTCATCAACCCCGATCTTTCGACCGTCAACGAGCCGGCCATTCGCAAGATCAGGGAAATCCTCAAGAGCATCCAGCAGGATTTCAAGCTGGAATTGCAGGATGTGCGGGTCATCGACAACGGGAACGGCAGCATCACGATTTCACTGCCGGATTGGATCCTGTTCCAGAGCGGAGCGGCTGCCGTGCGGCCGGATGCGATCCAATTCCTGAAGTCGCTGGCCAATGTGTTGATCGAGCTGGACCGTCACGTCCGGGTATTGGGCCATACCGATAACGTCCCGATCCGGACGGCGCAGTTTCCATCCAACTGGGAATTGTCCGCCGCCCGCGCGGTGATGATCGTGCGGATTTTCACGGAATTGCATGGGGTGCCGGCCGAATACCTCTCCGCCACCGGGTTCGGCGATTCACGGCCGATCTCCGAAAACCTGACTCCGGAAGGACGGGCGAAGAACCGTCGCGTGGAAATCGTCGTTCTCGAAAAGCACTCGCGCGAGACGGGAGACCAAGAGGCGTTCCCTTTGCATGACACTGCCGTGGCCCCGCCGTTGCCCGACGACAGTCCGGCGCCGCGTTCCGCGCCGGACCGGCTGTAATTTCGAGGGGCACCCGAGGGCCCGGCCTGTGGCGGTTGAAAACCGCTTAAGAACCGATCTCAATCGACCGATATCGTAATGAAGAGGCAACAGCCGGAAAAACCCGACATGACGATCACCGAGCAGACAACCGATCAGAATACGACCACGCTTCACCTGGAAGGCAGTTTTGTCTATACCCAGCGGAAAGCGTTTCAGGAAGCGGTCAGGAAGGCCTGTTTGCAGGGCGCGCGCCGGATTGTCATCGATCTGTCGGAAGTCGTCTCTGTCGACAGCGCAGCGTTGGGGCTGCTGATGGTGACGCATCGTCACTTGTCCAATGAACGACGCCGCCTGATTCTGGCCCGTCCGCGAGTCAACGTGAAAGAGATCATCGAACTGGCGAATTTGCATGAAATGATTCCCATGTCGGACAGC
>DASSBQ010000139.1:0-6423 GCA_035698625.1 Nitrospiraceae bacterium | reverse complement strand
TTCCTCGCAGGGGTTCGCTCGGTGAACCTATCCCGAACCCGCCCCATGTATTAGTGGATCATAACAGAGAAACACTTCTCGCGATAAGGAAGCAGAGCAGGTGTGATCGGCCTCGGCGTGCAGGCGAGTGCCTTACTTCCCGGGATGGACGCGCTGATCCGTGCTTCGAGGGGACTTCGCTTCAGCAACGGAAGGAGGCGATCGTCGCAGGCCGTTCCGCCGTGGAGATCATGGAAGCGCACGCGACGCAATTGAGCCAACCGGCTAACTCCGAAACCACCACCCCACCAGGCTGATCAGGATCAGGATGAGCGAGACCGCCAAGCTAACGACAACCGGATACTCTCCACGCAGATGAGAAGACGGCCTGACCACGTTGTATTCCTTCTCCATGCAGAGCCCGGAGCTCTGGTCAGCGGGGCTGGCGGCGTTTGCTGTTGCCCATGGCATCCGCGTGATAGCCTAAATCCACGCTCAAGGCTTGTCCTGTAATGGCAAAACTACACGCATAACATGTCCAGAACGCGCCGGTCGAAATCAGCATCTTTTGCTGGCATCGGGGACATTGCCGAATCTTCATGTTTATTCCTTTCTTCTGGTATCAACCCGCATGCTCGTCAACATGGAGCCCCGTCAAGCGGCACAAGGCCGATCAATGACACCTCGTCACCGTCTGAGGAGGTGCGCAGGCCGTACCCTGAAGAGTCGCGAGGTAACTAGCCAATCGTTCCACGTCGTGGGCGAATCGAAGGAATTCGTCCCGTCGAAAATTCAATGTAACGGCTCCATACGTTAGATGCAGCCGGCCGCAGCCGCACACATCCAGCATCGCGCGTCCATCGTGACTTACGTGCGACATTCGTGGCTCCTTTTCATGAAAATGGTGTCAGCGTCCGGGCTCTCGACTGTGGTGGGAACGCCAAAAGGCCTCTAAGCATTTCCATGTTCCAAGTGGTGAGTTCGTGAACGATGTGATGCCGCAGAACACGGCCGGGATCGATCAAGAAGGTATTCGTCTTCGCCGACTCCGGCGACATTCCATAGGCCCGATGCTGCCGATTCAGAGGATCGGTCAATAGCGGCATCGTCACGTCCCGCAATTCTCGATGGCACAAAGACTGGAGCAGCATCCGGTCGGTTACGACTCCCAGCAAAGTCGCGCCTTCTCGGGCGAAACATTCCGCTTGACGGTTGAGACAGAGGAGATCTTCCGCCCGCAAGGAAGCAGGAAAACACAGCGCGATCCATCGCTCCGCAATGACGGATCGCTCCAGATACATGTATTCTCCTTTCACGACCGCCGTGAGCCGCAGCCGCGGAACAGGTTTCCCGATCGAGACGGTCATGCGCGGCCTCCCCCCAAGGGCGGTACGACCCCGGCTGTCTGCAATGCTGCCCGTCCATCGGTCCACAGGCGCGGGTGATAATAGTCTCATAGTAATTTTCCTTTCCTGAATCACAAGTGGAACGCGTCCCGGAACGGCATGGGCGCGTGTCAATCACGAAAACAATCAGTCATCTGCTTCGGGCGGCAGTTATCCTCCCGATGCCATGGTCGTTGGTACGGTTTCAGGAGCGGACACACCCCCAATGCCGGTGTCCTGAATCATCTCTTCCAAATTTGTTTCACACCGGCCACAACACTGTTCATCAAGGCCCATCGTCTGCTTCACCCTATCTGCATATCCGCCGTTCCGTATGACGATGCCTTCGAACTCAGTTTCGCGGATGCCCTTACAAAGGCAAATGTACATGGCCTCCTCCATGGATCGGTCTCAGGTGCTTGTCCAACAATCAGTCTCCGAAGATGTCGCTTCTGACCTCCAACGCGAAATACAAATGCCCAAGGTGATGATGCATGACCTTGGGCTCAGGCCTTAAAGGCTCAGGCTCTTTGAGATGGTCGCCTGTCCGCCTTCTGCTGTCTGCTCTCCTCATAGGAGCCGCCCACACTCGGCGCACAATCCGCCGGCCCGCATAGCCCGCAGTGTTGATACTAGTTATCAATATCAGAACATATATGTCAAGCCAGAAAGCGCCCCTAACCGAAAGATATACGCGATTCACCCAGACCCGCTTGCTGCAGACGTATTCCTTGCGTCCCGGCTATTACGCGGCATCCGGCCGATATTCCGCCTTGACACAACATTTGCGATTTACCAAGATGGTTTTCATAGCATCGCGGTTGGATTTTTTTGCTTCAAGCATGAGGGGGACAATATGCCGTGGGAGAAACCAACCTTCCGTGAAATCAACATGAGTTCAGAGATCGGGGCCTACCAGGAAGATTTTGAAGAACGGGAACCGGGAGGCTTGACCCCAGCGGGCATGCCGAACGAGCAAGTAGCCGGCTTCCCTCAACAGGCCGATACAAGGATATAAGCAGTCAATGTGGGTGGAGGTACTGGGTTCGGCTGCCGGGGGCGGATTTCCGCAATGGAACTGTGCCTGCCATAATTGTCGTGGTCAGCGACAAGGAACCATTCAGGCTCACGCACGAACACAAACATCGGTCGCCTTCAGCACGGACCGGCGTAATTGGTTCCTGATCCACGCATCGCCGGATATTCACACACAGATTGAAAGGTTCACGCCGCTGCATCCCCGGGCCGGCCGCGATACGCCTATCGCCGGTATTTTCCTTACCAACGGTGACCTGGACCAATGCCTCGGGTTGTTTTCGTTGCGTGAATCTCAGCCGCTGCACCTCTATGCAACGACTCGTGTCCGCGACGGCTTTATACAGGGTAACGTGCTGTACCGAACATTAAATCGGACACCGGATCAGACCACCTGGCACACATTGAAACTCCGCGCGGCAGAAGAACCACTTCTGTTGTCGAACGGTACGCCGAGCGGGCTTTCGGTGACAGCGCTTCCGGTACCGGGGAAGGTGCCGCTTCACCTGGAGGGTGAATGGGTCCCCGATGACGAAGATACCATCGCCCTTTTGATCCGCCACGAGACATCCGGCCGTACGCTGGCCTATGTTCCTTGCGTGGCAGGGCCGAGCCCGGATTTACTGCGACTGCTCGATTCGGCAAACTGCTGCTTCTTCGACGGCACTTTTTGGGCCGGAAATGAACTGATCGCAATGGGTTTGGGACAGCGGTCCGCGCGGGAAATGGGGCACTGGCCGCTACAGGGCCCGGACGGCAGTCTACGCATGCTCTCCTCGCTCCGGACCGCCAGGCGAATTCTTATCCATATCAACAATACCAATCCCATTCTGGATGAACGGTCGCAAGAGCGACGACTTATTGAGGCGGCGGGCATCGAAGTGGCGTACGATGGCATGGAGGTAGTCCTTTGATCAGCGAGAGCGAGCGGCCGCCCCTGAGCCATTCCGAATTCCTCGCTGTGCTTCGCAAGGAGGGTGAACGCCGCTATCACCACCGGCATCCGTTTCACCGACTGATGCACGAGGGGTGCTTGACGCGCCATCAGCTGCAGCAATGGGTTCTGAATCGGTACTACTACCAGACCAGAATCCCGATCAAAGACGCCCTCATCCTTTCAAAGTCCGAAGATCCGGCCTTTCGTCGAACCTGGATCCATCGCATTCACGATCATGACGGGATTGGAGAGGACGATGGGGGATTAGCGCTCTGGCGGAGACTCGCTCGCGGCCTCGGCCTCGACGACGACGACGTCCGATCCCTCCGCTCCGTGCTGCCCGGTGTCCGGCTCGCTTGCGATAGCTATGTCTCATTCGTACGGCAAGCCTCGCTCGTCGAAGCGGTCGCTTCGTCCCTTACGGAGCTTTTTGCCCCGGATCTGATGTCCGCCCGGCTTGCGGCCTGGGAATGCCATTACCCTTGGGTGGACCGCTCCGCGCTGGAATATTTCCGAGCCAGAATCTCACGTGCGGCGCATGATTCCGATGAAGCCCTGTCGTTTGTCTTGGACCACGCCGTAAGTCATGAGAGTCAAATGTGCTGTGTGGCGGCGCTCATTCGCAAGACCGAGATCTTATGGCGCCTGCTGGACTGCCTCTATGATGTTTCCGTACCCGGAACCGCCAAGGAGAAGAGTGTTCATGACTATGACCAGTCGTCCTGCGTTGACCAGAAAGGCACGCCTTCGGTTCGACCCGATCTCCCATGAACATCTCTTGCTCTCTCCGGAGCGGGGTCTCATTCTCAACGGTACGGCGCACGAGATTGTGCAGCTCTGCACCGGAGCCTATACGGTAGCCATGATGCTCGACATCCTGGAAACCCGCCATCCCGACTTGTCGCGCATTGCGCTGGCGCAAGAGGTGGACGAATTCCTGTTTGCACTGCAACAGCGAGGCCTTATCCAGGAGGCAACCGCATGACTCGGGAACGACCCTACACCCTGATCGCCGAATTAACTTATCGATGCCCGCTCCATTGCCCGTACTGTTCCAATCCGACCGACTATGGGAGGCAGCCGAGCGTAAAGACCCATACCTGGCGCCGAGTATTCCGTGAAGCAGAGGCGCTGGGGATCGTGCAACTCCATCTGACCGGCGGTGAACCGTTGCTTCGGGATGATCTGAACGAACTTGTCCGGGCGGCGAACGAACTCGATCTGTACACTAATTTGATCACGAGCGGCATCCCGCTCGATCGACCTCGGCTCGACAGGCTCATAGCGGGCGGGCTGAATAGCGTTCAGTTGTCGGTTCAAGGAGCCACGGCATCGCCATCCGACCGCATTGCCGGCGTTCCCTGCTTCAATCGCAAGATTGCCGTTGCCCGATGGATCAAGGAATCGGGTTTACCGCTGACGATCAATGTGGTGATGCACCGCCAGAATCTTGATGAGATCAAAGACATCATCGCCTTGGCCGAGGAACTAGGAGCGGATCGTCTGGAATTGGCCACCACGCAGTACGCCGGGTGGGCATTGGCCAATCGCGACGCCCTGCTCCCGACTCAAGAACAGCTTGACCAGGCGCGCGTCCTGGCACGGGAGGCGAAAGCCCGGCTGTTGGGTCGCATGGAAATTTTGTATGTGCTGCCTGATTACTATTCAGAGGCGCCCAAGACCTGTATGGACGGGTGGGGACGCCGCTATATGGTCGTGACTCCGGATGGCCTCGTCCTTCCCTGCCACGCGGCCTATGCGATCCCCGACGCCAAGCCTCATCGCGTCACGGATCACCCGCTTGGCGAGATCTGGGAATCATCAGAGTTGTTTCGGCGCTTCCGCGGCGAAGATTGGATGCCGGCGCCGTGCCGCACGTGCGATCGTCGCACGGTAGATTTCGGGGGATGCCGTTGCCAAGCCTTTTATCTCACGGGAAATCCGGCGGCCACCGACCCTGCCTGCGCGCTCTCGCCCGATCACGGGATTATCCTTCAGACCAGAGCCGGCGCCGCATCCTCCGAAGCCCCTCCGTTTCGGTATCGCGAACTGACTATGGTCCCATGAAGCGGCTTATGGATACGAACCTGTTGATTCTCTTGATCGCGACGGTTGCTCTCGCGCTGGTGGTGCTGAATAAACACCCTCCGCTCCTAGGAGAGGCCTTTCAAACAACCGCGAAGTTGCTCGGCGGCGTCTGGCCCGAGCTCTTGCTAGGCTTTATTCTGGCAGGTCTCTTGGAGGTTTTGATCCCGGAAGGACAATTGCTCCAATGGCTTGGTGGGCAAAATCTGCTGTACGGCATTCTCGTCGGCTGGGGCATCGGACTCTTGCTTCCCGGCGGTCCGTACTTGATTTTTCCAATCGTGGCGAATCTGCTTCGGCAAGGCGCATCGCCGGGGCCGTTGATCGCGCTGATCACCGCCAAAGTATTGCTGAGTCCGCTCCGCATGCTGAGCTATGAAGCGCCCCTTCTGGGTTGGCCCATGACTTTGTCGCGGCTCGTACCGGGCCTGCTCATCCCGCCGCTATTAGGTTTGATAGGACAATGGTTGTACGAATTTTTTGATCGCAGGTGATGAGTTTCAATTGCCGTCTCGCTGTTTTTAGAGAGCAATTTTTCACACCAGGATAGAGAGGATGTCATGACAAATCAGCTGGCCGTTGTAGCGGCCGTCTGCGGCCTCACCTTGACCGGCTTCACGTGCGCCCGGGCCGGTTCCCTTCAGCTGGAACAGATCAAGCTGCCGCCTGGATTCTCCATTACCCTGTACGCCACCGATGTGCCGAACGCGCGTGGCATGGTTCTCGGCGCGAACGGCACGCTCTTTGTCGGCAGCAAGAAAGACGGCCGCCTCTACGCGATTGTCGATGATGATGGAGACCATCGAGCCAACCATGTCTATACCATTGCCAGGGACCTCCATATGCCGATCGGTGTGGCATTCAAAGACGGGGCCCTGTATGTGTCCTCCGTGGACCGTATCCTGCGCTTCGACGGCATCGAACAACGTCTGGTCGATCCGCCGGCTCCGACCGTAGTCACCGATCGCTTACTCAAAGAAACCTCCCATGGCGGGAAATATC
>DASSBQ010000138.1:0-3456 GCA_035698625.1 Nitrospiraceae bacterium | reverse complement strand
CATCTTGCCTCATAGAACTCCAAACCGTTATGGAGAGGTCATGCTATACCGCCTTGACGAAGCAGTGAGAAGACACTCAGGTTTTCACGATGATCTATGATATACATGCAGGGTTTACGGCCAACTCTTCAAGCGGAGTCGAACCGTTCATGTCGAATCCTATCGCCTCAATCTCAGCCTGCATGCTGATTGTATTGTCTCTAATGTCCGCCACTATGGCGCCCGCTGAGGAAACGCTCCCCGTGATCCCTCACGATGACGGAATCACCGAAGAGCGCTTACCCGGTGAACCAAGGCCCTCGCCGGAACCGGGCCCGATCCCGGAATCCCAGTCGTCGCTGGAAACAGAACCGATGCCCGGATCGGAGCCGTCCTCCGGAGTGGAAGCAGCGCCGGAACCGGAAGCATCGCCCGACACAGCAGCGGAAGGCGCCGACACGCCGGAGTCTGTTGCTGAGGAGGAGACACCCGCTCCACCTCCCAATAACCTTGAGGAGCTCGCCCGCCTGCGGGAAGCGCTCCACATGGATCTCGACGGAATCGATGCGCGATTAAAACTGGCCACCCTGCTCTACCAGATCGGTGATGCGGAAGCGGCGATCGATGAATATCGGACCCTGTTGCGCTTTCATCCGGATGAAGCGTTGGGCCATCTGGGCCTGGGCATTGCGCTCATGGCGAAGCAGGAATGGAAAACAGCCTTGGGAGAATTGCAGGAAGCGGCTCGCCTGGATCCCAGTCTGGTGCAGGCCCATTTCAGCATGGGAACCATTCACTATACCCGCGGAAGCCCGCTGGCAGCGGCAAAGTCCTATCGAGAGGCCCTGCGACTGAAGCCGGATTTCGCCGAAGCCCATTATCGTCTGGGGCTGGTGCTCAAGGTAGCTGGGCAGGATAAGGAAGCCGCTCACGAATTCGAATCGGCCGCGCTCAACGGCATCGCCAAGGCACAACTGTTTCTCGGCAACGCCTACAAGTCAGGCCGCGGAGTCGAAAAAAGTCAGGTCATGGCGATCACCTGGTGGTCCCGCGCCTTCGAGCAGGGCTTACCCGAGGCCGGCCAGGCGCTCGCACAGCTCCGGCGCCTCGCCGCGGTGGCCCAGACGACGCCGACGAAACAGGCAAAAGCCGCGGCCGAATCCTTCCAGGAATTCTGCAATCAATTATGGCTGGATTTTCCCGATCTGGAGCGGGAGCAACCCGACGACACAGTGGGCGTGACGCTGCTCAAGCATGGACGAACCGGGGAAGCATTGCCTGTCTTGCTCCGCGAAGCCTATGCGTTGAATGAGCGGTCCCATGCTGAACTCGTTCGGCTTTACGAGGAAGGTCTGGACGGACAGCTTCCCAAGCATGGAGAATGGATTTTGATTTTCCTCGAATCGACTGCCTCGGACGGCGCGCGGCCTTCCCGTGCCGCTTTGGCGCGAATCTATGGACTCGGGCTTGGTGTTGACCAGGATATGGCCAAAGCGAAAGGATTTCTGAAAGGTCTCCCGAAAGACGAAGCCAAGGCTCTGCTCGAGGACATTACGGCGGTCGCTCCCCAATCGTGAAGCACTCCAACCATGGCGCTGGCTGGTCGCCTCTTCTTTACGCATAGATGGGTCCAGGCCGCCGTCATGAGTCTCGCGGCTGTCTGTCTCGCCTGGTCGCTATGGTCGCTGGCGCCCTCCGCATTCACCACGCTCGAACGCAGCTGGTATGACGCCTGGCTGAGAGAACGCCCTCCCGCAGAGTCAAGCCCACGCCTGATCGTGGCCGTACGGGATGCGGACAGCGAACAATTATTGGGCAGCGGGCCCTGGGATCGCGCCGTCATCGCCCGATTACTGTCGGCTCTGCAAGGGGCGGGCGCCGGCACGATCGGCATCGATATTCCGCTTCATCGGCCAAGCCCGCCGTCTCAAGGCGGCGCCGCTAGCGACGCCTTATTGCTGGAAGCCGTCCGCTCGGCCGGCTTCGTCGTGTATCCCGAAGCCGATTCTTTTTTTCCGGAATCGCAATCCCCGCCGGCGCTCCTCCCTCAGGACGGCGTGCAACCGGCGCCGGCGCACATGATCGCGACGGTGGATCCCGACCGGGTGGCGCGACGGATCCCGCTCTTCGCTGAAGCGGGAAGCCGCACGGTTCCGGCCTTCGCACTGCAGCTTGCCGCCACATTCTGGCATGTGGAGCCACAGGACCTGGTGCGGAAGCAGGACGAGACTCTCCTCCGGCATGCACGCTTGCCTGGCGGAGAGGAGCAGACGCGCCGCATCCCCACGGATCGCCTTGGCGCCCTGCTGGTCAACTTCGCCGGACGAGGCTCGGTTCAAGCCTTCCAACGCATAAGCTTTACAGAACTCTGGCACTACGTGGAACATGAGAGCGATGAGAAGGTGGAAAACCGCGTCAAGGGCAATATCGTGGTACTGCTGACCCAGCCGACGGCAGCTATTGGCCATCCATCGCCGTTCGGCATTGCGATACCGGCCGAGGTCATCCAGATTCACGCCTTGGACACCATTCTGACCGGGCGCTGGATCCATGTGTCTTCCTCGTTCCTGCAAGTCATCATCGCAGTTCTCTTGTGCCTGTTGCTGGCATGGCCGGTGTTCAATGGACCGGCACTGAAGGGAACCGTCTTCGCGCTTGGCGCCGTCATCGTGTACGTGGCGCTCGTCATCGTCGCGCTCGCGGCCGCTCAATGGATCTTGCCAATAACCATTCCGGTCACGGCTGCAGCATTCGTTATTCTGAGCGGGATTCTGCTTGAACACGCTGTGTCGTCCCGGAGAGTGACCCTGATGGAAAAGGACATGCTCCGGATTCAGCAAGAACTGGTGTCCGTTCGAGAAGCCCTCGTTTGCCGTGAAAATGCCGTGGATGCGCTCGAAGAAGATCTGGAATCCACACGCCTTTCCGTCACCTCGTCGGCCGACCGGCAACAGGAATTGCTGCGGACCACGGAAGAATTTCGGCTCCAGATGGCGGACGCCCGGCAACTTGAAGACATCGCCCGCCGGCGCGTGGACGAATTGGAGCGGGAGTTGAGCGCCGTACGCGCCGCAGCCATCAGTCCCCTCCCGCTCGGCGATACGGAATTGGAACAACTGCGGCGAGACTGCGAGGAGCTTGGGATCAGGACCGGACATCGCGGCATTCTGCGGATGTTCCGTGATGTAAAAAAAGGGGCGCAGTCCAACGTTACCGTGCTGATCACCGGAGAACCGGGCACCGGCAAGGAATTGTTTGCGCGCGCGGTGCACCGCTTGAGTCCCAGAGCGTCCAAGCCTTTCATCGCCGTCAATATGGCGGCCATCTCGCCGGAACTATTCGAGAGCGAGCTCTTCGGCCATGTGCGCGGAAGCTTTACCGGAGCGCTCTCAGACCGGAAAGGCTACTTTGAGCTGGCGCATCAAGGAACGATCTTCCTTGACGAAATCGGTGACCTCCGGCTCGACCATCAAAGCA
>DASSBQ010000137.1:0-6406 GCA_035698625.1 Nitrospiraceae bacterium | reverse complement strand
TTGTGAGCTTTGTCGATGGGGAACAGTTCAAGGCCATGTCGGCGGATTTGGCGCTCGTCCGCTCCTGCGTCGATTGTCACAATCACCATCCCCGCTCGGTGCGCCGGAACTTCCAGCAATGGGATGTGATGGGGGCGTTGGTCGTGCGGATGAATCGTGAGGCGCAATCCCCGAGCCTGACTCTTCCTCCCGAACCTCTCCCGCGTCCTTCGAGGCCATCCGAACGGTTAAAGCCCCCCACGTTTGACACTCCCTGGGGTCGGTGACCTCCGCGGTCGGTGCATGTACCGCGGGCCGTGACATTCTCTCGAGAGACGGTTTGCCGTGATCCTCATCGAGAAGGATGTCCCATTGCCGGAACATACCGATACACGGTGGGAAATCCGGCGGGCCGGTGACCATCAGTCACGGTTGAGGCAGGGAGAGTGAGAAACCCGATTGCCGAGCTCACGCGAGCTACGACCGCCGTGCTGACCGCCATCTTCCTTGCAGCTGCACTGCCATTCAAACTCTGTCTACCCTGTAGGCTGGAATCGATGTGGTAACTCTCGCCGACTCCCTGAAAGAGAACCAGCGCAAAGCCTTTTATGAACGGCATCGGTCGATTGCCGTGGCGATGGCCCTCGTGGTGTTTCTCTTACCATTCGTGGGGCTGTACGTCACGGGCCTGTTCGGCGCGGTGGTCGGGTTCCTGCTGTCCATCGCGGCGTACTTTCTCACACCCTATGTCGTGAGCATCCTGCGCGAGGGATACCGCGAGAGGTGAAACAACGGGGGCCGCGACAATCGTCGCGGCCCCCGCGGTGCCGTCAATGGCTTTGGCGGAGAAGCTTGGACGGAGCGCTAGTGCACCTGCTGGATCGCCGAAAGTAACCACTTGCCGTTCTGGTGGCGCATGAAGGTCCAGACTTCGGTCGTCTCGGTCGGCTGCTCGTCGCTGCCCTCGATGAGATAGCCCGAGTCGCCGCGCGGCTTCGTTAAGGAAACAGTGTAGTCGCGCGCCCTCCAGTGCAGCAGCGTCGTCGCATACTGCGTCGTCCCTTCGGTCCAAGCTTCCTGGACCTCCGCCCGCAGCAGCGTCACGTCCTCCACATGATTCGCGATGTCTTGACTGGCCTGTTCCGCCAAGGCGGTGCTGAAGTAGTCCAGCATTTCCGGCGTGACGAGCCGCCGTAAACCGCCTAGGTCTTGTCTGCCCCAGGCCGTCTGGATGTCGATCAGCAATTGTTGGAAAGCCGCTTTGTCGGCCGACGTGATGTCGACCTCCGCTTGATTGGCGGAGGAACTTGTGGTGGACGAGGAATCCAGCAAGGATCCGCTGACGGCGCCGGCTCTCGTAATCCCGGAGAACACGGGCGCCGCTTGACGCCGTCCTTTGAGGACATAGTAGAGCACTCCGCCGCCCATGAGCATGAGCAGGAGAAGCAGCATCCCGTTCGGACCAGACGCGCCGGCTGCCTGTCCCGCCTCGCCGCTTTGCTCACCGGCCTCGGTGCTGCGCGCACTGCTGTCCGCCGCCCCGAAGATCATATGGCCGATCCACGAGCCGGCGATACCGGCCATGAGTCCCGTCATGACAGGATTGCGTTGCCACCAGGACGCCGGTGATGCCGGCGTCGGCTGGGCCGTATGAGGCGGCGTGGCCGTTTGCGGGGGCGGGGTGACCGGTTTGGCCGTAGTCGACTGTTCAATCGGCTTGGCGCTATTCTGCTGATAGGTGCGAGAGCCTCGGCTCCCCATGCTGTCCGAGCCGCCGCTTCGCGACCCCCTCGAGAACCCTCCGCCCGATCCGCCCCTCGCCTTGGCAAACGAGAGGGTCGGCACGCCGATCAGAGACAACGCAATGCATGCGGCAATGAGTTTGGTTGGAGTCAACACAGGAGTCCTTTCGATGAAGGAGGTTGCCGGTTAAACCACGCAAAGATCGTCCCCATCGTACCAGGAACGCTGCTGAAAAAACCTAAGAATCGGAGGGACGCAGGTACCCATTCTTTATTTGACGTTTCCGCTTCGGCGCGCTACAAATCACTTCAACAGTACGATTCATTTTCTTCCAGTTTGCTTGAGGTCAGCCCCAGCCGAACCTTCACCGATTCACAGCGCTCCGCTCCATCGGTCACGCTCGGCCTTCACCCGCTCATGGAATACAACGGCACTCCTCGGCCAGATTCGTTTACGCAAGGTTGCCGCGACTTCCTGCGCACGCTTACCTATGAAGACATCATGGCCTGGACCATCTATGCGGCGCCGCTGGCTTTCATGATCGGTCCGGCGGCCATGGTGGCGCACGACCCGGTCATGAGCATGGTGCTTCACAGCCTCGTGGGATTTTGCCTGAGCTGGATGCTGCACCGCATGGGACACCGGCTGCTCGTGATGCTTAACAATGAACCGCAACGCATTTTTCTTTCTCGTTCCCTGCGTCTTCCCCTCACGCTCACGCTGAGCCAATTCATTTGGACGTTGGAAGTTGTGGTCGGCACTGCCGTCTTCACCGGCATCCTGGCCAAGCGATGCTTCATGATGGGCGATACCGTGGGAATTCTGATGGGCCTCTGTTTGTTCGCGGTAGGGCTCGGCCTGTTCTTTGCGCCTGTCCATTTGGGCCGGCTCTGGATCAAGCGCTACTCTCCTGCCATGCCTCTCGTCGGGCCGACCGACGACGTAATCAACGAATCCTTTCCCGGCCCGCGTTCTCTCTTCAAATAGTTCTCGTCCCCGCTTCCACTGACTCCGATCACGGACCCGAGGGCCATTCTTGCGTTGCATGTTCGATTCATGACAGGTACTCTGCTGCACCACCGCAATTTCTAGCAGGCTGTTGAAAAACTGTGTCGGGGGTTGTGGAAGCCGCTTGCTCGATGGTTTCTGATGGTTGAAGAAACTCGTGCAGGATGTTCAAAAAGGCCGTCCAGCGAGGCCGCAGCGAGCGAGGAGGCGAATCGTACTCTTTCTCGTACGTTGAGCCTCTGAGCGACGCGAGAACAAAGCTGGAGGACTTTTTCAACATCCTGTCAGACCAAGCGCGTAGCGTTGCCACGCGATCCATAGACCGGAAGGAGCAGCCATGGAGATCAAGACCCGCGTTCTGCCCAATGCCACGATTCTGGATTTGGCCGGCGATTTGACGTACGCCAATCGCGTCAGTCTCAAGACGGCGGTGGAAAGCGCGAGACAGGCCGGATGCCGGCATCTCATTCTTAATATGGAGCAGGTGCGGTTTCTGGACAGCTCCGTGTTGGGGATGCTGGCGCTGTTCTGCCAATCCTTCCGGCATAGCAAGTCGAAACTCAGCCTCCTTCGGCCGCAAGCCTATGTGCGGGAGATCATGAGCCTGGCCAGCATTCAGAAAATGATCCCGCTCTACGAATCGGAACAAGAGGCGGTGGCGAGCGTTGCTGTCCCGTCCACCTGCTGATCAGGGAGCCCCGCTTGCCGGCGTTTGACTTTCCGCCAACGCAAGCCGATTCACCGGTCGCTCGTCCATCGATTCTCTTGGTGGATGACGATGCCGTGACGCGCGCCAGGATGTCGGCCCGCTTGCAGAAATTCGGCTGCGACGTCATCGAAGCGGACGACGGCGAAGCCGGATTGAACGCCGCGCGCGCGCATCGTCCGAACCTGATCATTCTCGATTGGATTATGCCGGGGCTCGATGGTCCGTCCGTCTGCGAAGCCATTCGCGCCGACGCCGGACTGAAGTCCTGCCAGATTGTGTTGTTGACCGCGCACGATGAGCCGGACCAGATCGCCGAAGGATTGGCGCGGGGCGCGGATGACTTTCTCAGCAAAGCCGCGACCAAGCAAGAGATCATGGCGCGTGTTCAAGCGAACCTTCGCGCGAATGCGTTGGTACGCGAATTGGAGCGCACTCGAGACCGTCTGGATCGTTCGAACCGGCAGCTTTCGTCCAAGCAACAGGAACTGGAAAGCGAACTGCAATCGGCCGCCGACTTCGTCTCGTCGCTTCTGCCGTCACGGAAATCGTCGTTTCCCGGGCTCACGATGGCCTGGGCCTATCATCCGTCGCTCGCGCTCGGAGGGGATCTGTTTCAGATCTCCCGGTGGGGGAGCCGCACGCTCGGGATTGCGATACTCGATGCGTCGGGGCATGGGGTTGCGGCTGCGTTGCGCGCGGTCGGACTCTCGAGCTTTCTGCGCGAGGACAATCTCGCGACGTTCAGCGGCTCGTTCGATCCCGGCACCATCGTGACCCAGGCGAACCGGCTGTTTCCGTTGTCTGACGACGGAGAATATTTCACGTTGTGGGTCGGTCGATTGGATCTCGATACCTGGTCGTTGACCTTTGCAGCGGCGGGACACAGCGGCGCGTTGGTCCAGCGCGAAGACGGCTGCGAATGGCTGACGAACGAGACCCTGCCGCTCGGGTTTGAGCCGGATACGGAGTTCGCGAGTCGGGACATCGTTCTGCGTCCGTCCGATCGATTGGTGTTGTGCAGCGACGGCATCTATGAAGCGCCCTCTCCGCATGGCGAGCTGTGGGGGCGGGAACGACTGGCCAATCAGCTGATCGCAAACCGTCGGCGCAGCTTGGCGGATTGCCTAAGC
Organism: Nitrospiraceae bacterium; assembly: GCA_035698625.1. Classification (GTDB taxonomy): domain Bacteria; phylum Nitrospirota; class Nitrospiria; order Nitrospirales; family Nitrospiraceae; genus DASSBQ01. Next base: position 1,837 of record DASSBQ010000137.1, on the reverse strand, counting down.
CGAACCATCGAGACGGCCCGCGATTGGCACGGGTCCGATCACTTTCCCGACGATGTGGCCTTGTTGGCTCTCGAAATTGGGCAGGCCTCGTCATCTCTGAAGGAGAACATCATGCAGGCTGAATCCGCCTTTAACTTGGCTGCGGCGCTCGAACAGATCGACGGGGACCGTGAGTTGTTTGCCGCGCTCGCCGGCCTGTTCATGTCCCAGGCGAAGATGGACATGGCGGGCATTCAGGAGGCGCTGGCGCAAGGGAACAGTCAAGAGTTGATGAAACGCGCTCACCGGTTGAAAGGCTCGGCCATGCAGTTCCACGCGACCGGCCTTCATGAGACGACCAAACGACTCGAAGAACTGGCTCGTCAGGGCGCGATGGCGGACGCGGCGGCCGTCGTTCAGTTGGTGGAAGAGCGGCTCGCCGGCCTCACGGAAGCATTACAGGAAGCGCTCAAAACATGATGGATAGAAAACCGCCGTCAAGAACCCTGTTGGTCGTGGATCGATGCCGCGATACGCGCGCGCTTGCGCTCGAACGAGCCAGAGAAAAGGGGTTGTCGGTCATCACGGCTCCCGATCCCGAGGTGGCGCGGACCACGTTGGATATGACGGTGCCTGATGTCGTCTTGACCGATATGTTTACGTCGACGCAGTCAGGGGTGCCGTTGATCCGTCACATCCGCTCCCGGTATCCCCTCTGCTCGATTATTCTGATGGCTGAAGAAGGGAATGAAGCGGCAATTTTGGAGGCCTTGCGTGCCGGCGCCGTCGATTATCTGCACAAGCCGATGATCGGAGAGGAGCTAAGCGAGTCGCTGGACCGTGCCCTTCAAGTGGCGCTGCGAACGGCGGACGACGCCCCCGGCATCCAGCAGCTCGAATACCGGCTGATCCTCGGCACGGATTTGGCCTCGGTGGAGGATAGCGTGTCCTGGTTGGTCCAAGGGACTGCCATGATGTTGCCCGAGACGCAGCGTCTGCATGTCCGGGCGACGTTGATCGAGTTGATCCTCAATGCGATCGAACACGGCAGTTTGGAAATCTTCTATCGCGAGAAGAAGGAAGCCTTGGCAAGGAACTATTACGAGGCGCTGGTGGACGCGCGCCGGCGGGACCCGCGTTTTTCAGGCCGGAGGGTGACCGCATCCGCCTCTTACGACAAGGCCGCGCGGACGGTCCGCTACTCGGTGACGGATGAAGGGAAGGGATTTCCCTGGCACACTCTGTTCAACCGGCTGGAGGAACCGTGCGCCTCGCATGACGCCAACGGCAGAGGCCTGTTTCTCGCGCGGGCTTTCTTCCCCGATCTCTCCTATAACACCGCCGGCAACGAGGCGACCTTTTCCGTGTCCCTGCCATAGGTTGTCCTTTTCGACCCCTTGAGCGTAACGATCCTTTGACTCAGTTCACAATCTGGCCTACTATCCAACCATGATTAAGTTAAATATCCATGAAGCTAAAACTCATCTTTCAAAGTATTTGTCCAAGCTCAAAGCAGGAGACCGTATCCTATTGTGTAAACACAACCGACCGATCGCGGAAATCACGCCGCTTCCTCCGACTTCGGCTCGTCCTCGTCCTATTGGTCTAGCCAAACGAACCTTCACGGTCCCGCAATCGTTTTTTGATGCGCTGCCGGATGATCTGCTTCAGGCCTTCGATTACAAGTCGGCATGAAGATACAAGTCTGCATGAGATTGGTGCAATATCCCATTAGAACCCAGTGGTAGGTGAACGAAGTCGCCTCTTTCTTCATCCGGTTCTTTTCATTCCTCATCTCCATTCTCATGTGATTCGCGACTCCTCATTCATTTCTTGACGATGCGCGCGAAGCGGTTTA
>DASSBQ010000136.1:0-16039 GCA_035698625.1 Nitrospiraceae bacterium | reverse complement strand
GCTTGTGCAAGCCGCCTGGTCCACAAGCGCTGAAGCGGAACGAGATCTCCGGCATCGCCGGCACGGAGGGCGTCCAAATATTCACGGCGCCTCTCCGGCTCCGTGGGCGCGGTCTCAACCGGGGGCAGAGCCAGCTTGTAGAGAAGCGCAGCGAGCACCAAGCGACCAATGCGGCCGTTAAAGTCCTTGAAGGGATGGATCCACTGAAATCGCCAATCCACCCAGGCGAGAACCGACGCTATCTCAGGCAAGTTGTCATCGTGCACATGCCGCAACCGCTCCGCTAAGTCGTCACAGAAAGAGCGTACGAGCAGCGGAACCTGGTAGGAAGGCGGCGGCTCCAACGTTCCGACCCTCACGTCTGTCGTCCGAAACCGGCCGGCCCATTCCGGGAAAAGATGCCCGGCGAGTTCCTGATGTTTCTTACAGAGCCACTCGGGCGTGATAACGATTTCTTCGGGTGCGGCCTCTAAGAGCTGAACCAGGATCCGGGCCAGCGAGACGGCCAATCTCTCTGAGACCTCCTGATAGCTCAGCGCGCCCTCGGTCGTCTCAAACGATCGTGTTGAACCTAGTTGTCCGCTTTCTTCGGCCATGGATCCATTTCGTTTAGCAGCGCCTTGAGACGAGTCACCGTTATTGGCTCGCCTTCAAATGCCATTGATTGGGCTACTTGTTCCAGCATGACTTTTTGATGGGCAACGCGAACCGTGCTTGGTGTTTTGTGGTGAGCCCGCCATTGGCGAAACCTGGCTTCCACTGCATCGAGATCGAGAGGATCATCACCATTCGCCGGCATGGATGTATTTTTGCATGGGATCGGTCTGCAGACAATCTGAAAGAATGCCAAAAATGAAATCGGCCGGCCCGGCAGGATGTGTAGGGATTTGACTTATGCCGGGTCACTGAACGAGACAAGCAATGAATGGGCCCAAGAGGAGGATTCTTGGAGACTCTGAAGTCCATGGACCAGCAGTCAGAGGATGCGGTATAGACCCATATGGCCCCACTCGCTCTTCCATAAATACTCACAATCATGCAGACTGTCAAAAGTCTGCTCCGCGCCTAAACCGAAATAAAGGTGCGCGATGGAGTTGACCTGAGAGCGATCGTCCTGCCGTCGAGCACGAACGGGCTGTGGAAGCCGTAGAACGCAGATCGACGCAGGCTGAATTCGTTAAACACCGACCTTCTGTTTCAGCAGCTGAGGAAACCATGAAGACAATGTTGGCAAGAGTAATGATCATTCTAGGGTTTGCTTGGCTTGGCTCACCGCTATTGGTAAGTGGGATGACGCAGATTCCTCCGGATGCCAAGATCCAAGCGGACCGACAGACCATTCTTGAACTCACAAGCACCTTCGATCAGGCCGAAGAAGCGATTCGCTCCCGAAATTTGGATTCTCTCATGGAGCTGTATTCAGACCACTATCGGTATCACGGGCTCAAGAAACTCGATATCCGGAACATTTGGGAAGAGCTGTTCTCGCACTATGATTTCATTTCGAACATCCATATTTTTTCCTCGATTAAGCGGGTCGAACAGGACGGGCAAGCGAGAGCCGAGATCACCTGCACCGGCGCCCTGTGGGCTACGTCCAAAAATACGAAGGACCGCGTGCCGATTGATAGTTGGCATCAGGAAGTGCATCATTTGGTGAGGGAGAACGGCGCATGGCGCATCATCGGCAGCACCGAGGGAACACCTCGGCCGAGAATGTTCGGCACGGCGCCGCATCCGCTGTTCTAGTGAGCTTTCATCATGAATACCGGCGCATTGCACGACTGCATCGGTGAGCTCTCACCGCCACATTGAGATGCCTCCCTCCATTGCGTGTTCCAACCATACAATCCTCCGTGTGTTGGTCGGTTCTCATGCCCATGGTCTGGCCGGGCCTCAGAGCGACAAAGATATCCGCAGTGTGTTTGTCATGCCCACGGCCGAACTCTTCCGACTCGGCTTCAAATACCAGGGCGCCAGAATGATGAAGGAAGACGCAGACGAAACTTCATGGGAAGTCGGGCATTTCTTGCAACTCGCCGCCCTCTGCCATCCGCTCGTGCTGGAAGCCTTTGTCGCGCCGGTGGTCACGATGGACGAATGGGGAAAGAAACTGGTGGCGCTCTTCCCTTCCGTCTGGTCGCCACAAACCGCGTACGATGCTTTCATTCAGTACAGTGAGAACCAGCGTAAGAAGATGTTGGATAAGAAGGATGGGCGGCCTGCAAAATATGCCGCGACCTATGTTCGGATCTTATTCCACCTCTGCGAACTGTTGGAACGGGGAACGTTCAGTCTTAATATCGCCGGCTTTCCGATCGGGGAGACCGTTCGTCGCATCAAGGAAGGACACTACCGTCCTGGCGAAGTGATCGATCTTGGAGAATATTGGAGGGAGGAAGCGGCACGCCGCGTCGCGAGCTGCTCACACCAGCCGAACTATGAGGCCCTGGATGATTTTCTTATCACGATCCGAAAAGGCTTTTTGAAATAGCTTCTGGGGTAATAGGCTACAAGCCCATGGGAGCTCTTGTCCCGTTACGCCTCACCATGATTCCTGCCCGCCGGCGCGGCCCGCGGTTCAGCGATATAAGCCTACATGATTTCATACTTAGGGCGTTCAATGGCTTCGTCTACATCATGGCACTGCTGATGCAACGCCAACCCAATGACTGACACTCACTTTTTGGCCTTCAATCGGAAAGGAGGTAATCCATGTCGGGATTGTCGAGATGGGAACCGTTTCGGACACAGTGGAATCCCTGGAAAGAACTGGAAGAAGTGGAGAAGCGTCTCTCTGCCGTGTGGGGCCGGCCTCCTGCCAAAACTGAAGCCGGCAAGGAAGCTATGACTGTCGCTGAATGGGCGCCCTTGGTCGACATCAGTGAAGACGAAAAAGAATACGTCATCAAGGCGGACCTGCCCGATGTCAAGAAAGAAGATGTGAGGATTTCCGTGCAGGACGATGTCGTTAGCATCTCCGGTGAACGAAAATACGAGAAGGAGGAAAAGGGCAAGAAATATCATCGCGTCGAGCGGTCCTATGGCAGCTTCATGCGCAGCTTCACGCTTCCCGAGGACGCCGACGGCGGGAAGATTTCCGCCGAGTACAAGGACGGAGTCCTGCAGGTACATTTGCCCAAGTCAGAGAAGACGAAGCCGAAAACCATTGAAGTAAAGGTTTCATAGGTCGCAGGGTAGGAAAAGGAGGAAGCGATGTTCCGACAGCCACGATACTCAGGGATGCCACGGAACGACTGGCAATCGGAGGTCAGCCAGCAGCATCACTGGTGGCTTATCGCGCTATTGCTCCTGGCCGGCATCTTCTTGATCGGTGTCCGCGCAACTGCCATGATGTAATAACGGGCCAGGGTGAAGCAAGGAACCGCATGTTCAAAAATCGCGAGGAGGCAGGGGACCGTCTCGCATTGCAGTTCGCCGAGTACCGGAATGATCCGTCTACGCTCATCTTGGCCCTGCCCCGCGGCGGGGTGGTGGTCGGCTATCGTCTAAGCCTGAATCTTCATGCGCCGCTCGACGTGCTGATTACCCGCAAGATCGGAGCTCCCGGGAACCCGGAGTACGCGCTCGGAGCGCTCAGTGAAACCGGGGCGCTGTTCTGGAATCAGCATGCGGTGTCCTTGTTCACTCTAGCTCCGCAAGACCTCGAACGAGCCGCTCAAGCCGTGGAAGAGGAGATCACCAGACGGATCGACCTATACAGGCAAGGGCGGCCCTTGGAACCTGTCACCGATCGAACCGTCATTCTGGTCGATGACGGGATCGCCACCGGCGCTACATTTGTGGCCTCAATCGCCGCTATCCGACGGCTCAAGCCGCGAACGTTGATCGGGGCCATTCCGGTGGGACCGCCGGATACGATACGGGACGTGATTCAGCAGGTGGACAAGCTCGTCGTCTTGCTGACACCGGAACCCTTTTATGCGGTGGGAAATTTTTACGAAGATTTCACACAGGTGGAAGACCGCGACGTGCTTCGTTATCTGAAGCTGGCACACGAGGGGATCGCGGCGAAGGGACAAGGACCTAACTAGTGCGGCTCTACGGCCGTCTTCTATGCGCGACCATTAGCCTATGGATGTCGGGATTCGATCTGGTCGTGCATCCGGCCGCCGAAATCGCCGCTGCCGGAATTCCCGACGAACAACGGCTTGAAGTGCTGATCCGTAATTACGACTTCGAGATCGTCCATCGGAGCCCTGTTGTCCTGGGAGGCGAAACCGTCATCATCTTGCGGAATCAGGACATTGTCCGTCACGGCTTCACCTCACCGGCCTTGCCGCAGCTCTATCTACGCGTAGAGGGCGAAGGAATCGGCTCATATGGGAAAGGAATCGAAGGATTGTATATCGAGCCAGGCAAGACGCTGGTTATCCGTCTGGTGGTGGAACACAGCGGGAGGCTCGCCTTTCACTGCGACCTGCATCCGGAAATGAAGGGCGAACTGCTCCTGCTTGACGTCCCCGCCGCATAGAACGGGACAGGCCACTGCATCCGCCGTATCGGCATTTCATCTGAATGCGAGGGAAATTCCATGCGCATGGTGATCGGAGTCGACTGGTCCGAGGAGGCCTTCGACGCCGTTAAGGTCGCGACAGGCCTGTACCGCCCGAAGGAGGTGGCCCTTGTTCATGCGGTGGACTTAGGCTGGTTCCGGAATCCCATCGTGGCTGAAGCCGGAAATGTCCAAGGCTACGACGATTACAAGCATGCGATGGAGGAATGGGGCCGTCAGCTCATGACTCGCACGGCCGCCATCCTGCCCAAGGACATCTCGTCCCTGACTCAGATCTCCGAACTCGCCAAACCCGCAAAGCTGGTACTGGATACGGCGGACAAACGATCGGCCGACTTGATTGCGATCGGCGCGCGCGGCCATGGAAGGGTCGCGGAATGGCTCTTGGGCAGCGTGTCCCATCGAATCGTTCTGCATGCTCCATGTACAACGCTCATCGTCAAGCGTCCATCCAAGACTGCATCGACAATTCTCGTGGCCATAGAGGCGCCGGAGGATGCCGGGCGCATCACCGGTTGGCTTCGCCGATTTCCTTTTCGCGAGCAGGTTGCCGTCACGGTACTGCATGTTATTCAGCCGATTCCCGAGATCGATGATCTTAGTATGCTTCCGACCGGCGCGTGGCAAGCGATGGCGAAGCAGCATGCCGAAGAACTCATCAACCAGGCGGCGCATTCATTGGCCGGTTCCTATCCGTCGATCACCACCAGGGTTCTCACAGGCAATCCCGCTGAACAGGTAGCCCAATCAGCCGAGGCCTTTGATTTGCTCGTAGTCGGGTCCCATGCGCGAAGCGGCCTGGATCGCTTTCTCTTGGGCAGCGTGTCCCAGGCGCTGCTCCACAAAGCGCGGTGCTCGGTGCTGGTGGTGCGATAAACTACGCAATGACAGCCTCCCAGAGAATGAATAATCGTCTTGAATTCGTTTGCCGGATAGATGCGGCGTTATAAGTGCGCTGTCAACGTTCCACCCCTTCCTTATCCAGCATTGAGCATTCAGCATTCGGCTTCGCCCCTGGCCGAATTGGATATCCATTCGGTTGGGTTTGCTTGAGCATCGCGCTCTGGGTCTTTCTTGCTTCCCCTATCGGCTTGACTTACGCGCAGGACCGCCCGCCGGATGTCGAAGTCTTCGTGAGGGAAGGCTGCCCCCATTGCAAGGCAGCGAAGACATTTCTGACGGATCTGCAAACCAAGCGCCCGGCCCTCCGAATCACCATCCACGACGTCAGAGCCGACTCGGCCGCTCTCACCCGTCTCATCGACCTTGCCGGTCGATTCAACATCCGGCAGGTCGGCGTTCCAGCCTTTTATGTAGGCGAGCAGTTGATCGTCGGGTACGCCGGTGCGGAAACCACCGGCGCAAAAATCATCGCTCTGTTGGATCAGAGTAAAGCCGGCGTGCCGGATCAACCTTTATCTGAGGCCTGCCGACCGACAGCGGACTGTGACGAGGCGGCAGCCGCCGCGGCTCGACCCGGCGACGATCAAATCGAGGTGCCCTGGCTCGGCCCGCTGAGCGTGCGCCAGATCGGCCTTCCGGCCTTTACCATCATCATCGGGCTCTTGGATGGGTTCAATCCCTGCGCCATGTGGGTCTTACTGTTTCTCCTGTCCCTCCTTGTGAGTCTTCGGGATCGTCGCAAAATGGCGCTCATCGCCGGGACGTTCGTATTTGTGAGCGGCTTCGTTTATTTTGCGTTCATGGCGGCCTGGTTGAACGCCTTCCTGTTCATCGGGGTATCCCGGGGAGTGCAAATTGTGCTGGGCGTGATCGCGGTTCTGATCGGTGGGGTCCATATCAAAGACTTTTTCGCCTTTGGGGCCGGACCCTCATTCAGCATTCCCGAATCGGCAAAGCCGGGACTCTACGCCCGCATGCGGCGTATTCTGGAGGCCGAACATCTGGCGGCGGCGTTGTTCGCCGTGGTGGCGCTGGCTGCGCTGGTGAACCTCGTTGAATTGCTCTGCACCGCCGGCCTCCCCGCGTTGTACACACAGATCCTTACTCTTCAGCAGCTGTCCTGGTGGGAATATTATGGGTATCTGGCGCTTTACAATGTGGCGTATATGTTCGACGATAGTCTCATGGTCGCCGCCGCGATCATCACATTATCCAGGCGCAAGATGCAGGAAGCCGAAGGCCGCTGGTTGAAGCTCATCAGCGGAACAGTGATGATGGGGCTGGGGCTCATGCTGTTGGTCAAACCCGAATTTCTGTCCTAAACGCCACCTGACACCGAAGCTCCATAATGTGAGGTCTTCAATGAAGCAGAATGGTTCCCATCGTCCTATTCGTCCGCTCTTCCTGCCTCCGGCGAGTGATCTCCTTCGCCAGCCTGGGCGCATTATTTTGAAAGACGGGACGACGGCGGAATTGCGCGTCTCCCATCCATCGGACGTAGACGCCCTCCGACAGTTCATCGAAGGCCTTTCTCCCGAATCCAAGCGGCATCGGTTTTTTTCGGAAACCGTGCCGCCCGCCGACCTCGTTCACTCGCTCTGCGATTCTTCAGACGCGCATGCACAGCTGACCTTGATCGCGTTGCGTCTGTCGCAAGGCCGAGCGACGATCATCGCCGCGGGGACCTATACGGCTCGTGACGCTGCCACCGCGGAGGTGTCGCTCGCGGTGGACGATCGGTTTCACGGCAAAGGGATCGGCACCATTCTGGTGGAACATTTGGCCCTGCTCGCCGTCCAGCATGGGTTCACGCATCTGTGGGCGGTCACCCATGCGGACAATGTGGCGATGCGCGAAGTGTTTCGTGAATCGGGGTTCACCTGGCACGAGTACGTCGAAGGCGGCGACATCGAAGTGGAATTATCCCTCACACCGACCGAACAGACGGTCAGCCGGGTCGAATGGCGGGACCGAGTTGCGACGGTCGCGTCCACCCGACCATTTTTTCATCCCCAAGCGGTCGCGATCATCGGGGCATCCGCCGACCCGGCCAGCATCGGCTATCGGCTCCTTGATGCTCTGTCACAGAGCGGCTTTCCGGGCCCGGTCTACCCGATCAATCTTCGGGCGGGCTCGATCCGCGGGCTTCCGGCCTATCCTCGGATCACGGCAGTCCCCGGTCCCGTTGACCTCGCCGTGATCGCCGTGCCTCGCGATGCGGTGCTCGGCGTCGTCGAGCAATGTGCGGAGAAGCAGGTCCGTGGTCTCGTCGTCATTACCGCCGGCTTTGCCGAGATCGGCGCGGAGGGCCGCCGACTCGAGCTGCGTCTGGTTGAATTGGTGCGCCGTCATGGGATGCGGATGGTCGGCCCCAATTGCTTCGGTTTAGTCAACGCAGACCCAACGGTTCGCTTGAACGCCACCTTTGCCCCATTTTTCCCGCCTGCAGGGCATATCGCCATGTCGTCTCAAAGCGGCGCGCTGGGCATTGCCCTGCTCGGCGCGGCCCGCCGGCTGCAACTCGGCATCTCGACATTCGTGAGCGTGGGCAATAAGGCCGATGTATCGGTCAACGATCTGTTGCAATATTGGGAAGATGATCCGGATACGCGCGTCATACTCCTGTATGTCGAATCTTTCGGCAACCCGCGTCGGTTTGCGCGGATCGCCCGCCGTGTCGGACGTCGCAAACCGATTGTCGCAGTCAAGGCCGGGCAATCTACCGCCGGCCACCGGGCGGCCGGCTCCCACACGGCCGCGCTGGCGGCGAGCAATGTGGCGGTCGAGGCCCTCTTTCGCCAGACCGGACTGTTGCGCGCCGACACACTCGAAGAGCTGCTCGCGCTGGCCTCCGGCCTCTCGAATCAATCGCTTCCCAAAGGCCGGAGAGTCGGCATCCTTACCAATGCCGGTGGACCGGCCATCCTCTGTACCGACGCCTGCGAGGCAGGCGGGCTCACGGTCCCGGAACTGTCGCCACGCACGCGCGAACAGCTCGAATTGTTTCTCCCGCGGGCTGCCGCGCTGAAAAATCCCGTGGATCTCATCGCGTCCGCCACGCCCGATCAATATGCGCAGGCGATCATGACTCTGTTGGCGGCCGACGAGATCGATGCGCTGATCATTCTGTATGTTTCTTTGACTCCGACGGACACGGCAGGTATCGCCGAAGGGATCATCTCCGGTATTCAATCGGCTCGTAAGGCTGGGGTGACGAAGAAGCCGGTGTATGTGACCTGGATGGCGGAAGGGAACCGCGATCGATCCTTTACGAGCGGCGGAGAAATCATTCCCTCCTATGCGTTGCCGGAAACTCCTGCTCGGGTGTTGAGCAAAGCTGCGACGTATCAGGAATGGAAGACCAGGCCGGCTGGAAGGATCCCCGATTTTCCGGACATGGATTTGTCCGAGGCACAGAAGATCTGCGCGAGCGCGGCCCGGGAGCGAGGTGACGGCTGGCTGACAGCAGACGAAACCAGACAGGTCTTGACCGCCATCCGTTTGCCGCTTCTTGCCGGAGGTCTGGTCGAGTCTGTTGAGGAGGCGGTCCGTGTCGCCGAACAAGCCGGATTTCCCGTGGCGCTCAAGCTTGCGTCTCGGACCGTCGTCCATAAGACCGATGTCGGAGGCGTGATCCTCGACGTGGCCGACTCCTCTGGCGTGCGCGAGGCGTTCAAGGCAGTCCAAACACGCCTGGAGCGCGCCGGGCTTCTGGACGAGATGGAAGGAGTCCTGATTCAACCGATGCTGCGCGGAGGAGTGGAGGTCATGATCGGCGTCACGCAGGACCCCCAGTTCGGGCCGCTGGTGGCGTTCGGCCTCGGAGGCATTTATGTCGAAGTTCTGGGCGATGTGCAGTTCCGCATTGCGCCGCTGACGGAACAAGATGCGGAGGATATGGTCGCCGGCATCAAAGGTCATCGTCTCTTGGAGGGATATCGGGGACAGCCGGTCGCGGATATTGCAGCGCTGGAAGACGCGTTGCTGCGGGTGTCGCGCTTGGCGGAAGAGATCCCGGCCATCGCCGAGTTGGATTGCAATCCGGTGTTCGCCCTGCCGAAAGGTCAGGGTTGCCGGGTCGTCGATGCGAGGATTCGGGTCACCGCCGGCATGTCGGGATCTCGACCATGAACCACCGTCACAGCGACGGCTGGCCGATTATCGTGGGAATCCTCGCTTGATATACGGCAGCAGCGGAGGCAGCGTCATCATGCGAAGCGCAACGAAAATCGCTGGGTGCCGGCGGCGGCCCACTCTTCGCCGATCAGCGATCTCCAGCCATGTGATCCGGTCCTGTGCGCGTCAGATACTTGCTGGCGTAGTGTTCAAAGGAAGGATTTATGGGGATAGCAAGACAACGTTCCTGGAAAACAATCAAGTATTCCGCTACTATTAGCAAGCCGGCTTACAATCGCCTATGGTGCGGTGTGAGGTCCAAGAAATCGTGCGCCATTGAAATGAATAAGGTGCGATGGCGAGTTTGCAACCCAGACTTCTGTTTCCCAGGCGATATCGGCGAGATATCGGCTTAGAATTGATCGGTCCGGAAAAGCCGTTACGTAGACGAGCCCCGCAGTCGATGTGGCAAACAACCGGGCTAATTCAGCATGACGTTTACCATCGACCGGACCATGGCTAGTGACCGACTCTACTAACAATAACCAATCTCGTTCAGGATAGTAGATTACGACATCCGGCATCTTGCCATGGGCTTCAACATTGACTCCCAATCGAGCAAGTGACACCGCGTCGAAATAACCCCACTTGTCGCCGGTATCTCCGGCATATATAAGTACACTGCCTGGTACGAATCGGGCAGCGAAATCTTCGATGATAGCTTTAATCAGTTCACTGTGGTCTCCAGGACTGAGATGAATATTTTGTCCTGGAGCGACCCGCACAGGAACTCTATTCTGCCTACGTTCGCGCGCATAGCGTGCAATGAGAGTCTCGTGTTCGGCAAGATAGGTTGTCAGATTGTCATGCCACGCAGCACTGCCAAAGCTGCGTAGCAGATCGAATGCAGCCGGTTCTATCTGATATACGGCCTTTGGACTATTCACCGGTCGTGCCGGATCATCCGGATTGTAGAGAGCGATACTAGCCTCTACAAACTGGTGCATTGTCTGTCGTCGAACTGTCTCGCGAGTGTTTGGTGCATAATTTTTTCGATAATGTTCGCGAGCCCAATCCATGATCGGCGTGATCCCGATGAGCGGCTTTTCTGCCTGACTCCAGAGACTGCCGGGCCTTAAGTCTAGAAGGGCTAACAAGCAGAGGGCGGAACGCTCGTTCTGCTGCCCATGGGGCAACCCAAGCGAGACAAGAGCCTGTTGAGCATCTCTAATAAGGTTCTTGCCCTTCCTGGTCATGAACCTAGGCGTATGAATTGATTGTCTATTTCGGTCTGGGACACGTTATCAGAGACTATTGCCCATTCCCCCAACGCTACAAGGGCCTTACGACTTGGATATCTCATGGCCCTGAGATCTGTCGCATTCACTTGCGTATGCCCATTGAATCGTCGGAAATGATCATCAACCGCTGTCATGTTGAGGAATACGGCCAATCCTCGAGCAAGAGACTCAGGCAATCCCTGTCGGTGATCGTGAAAAACATTGAGATGATTCTCGAATCCGAGTGCCGCTGCGCCATGAAATAGGCTAGGCTCAACAACGCTTGCGACAATACGACGCCGTTCTTCCTTCGACGAGAACCGTCGCACTACAGAATAGAAGCCAGTCGGATATAGCCACTTTTCAGTCTGCGCATTGCGGAAAATTGCATTAGGCTTTTTTATATCTTCCTTCGGCCATTTCAGAAACTTCCCTGAGAAGTGGCTGGGATACAGTAAAGGAACGGTTCCACTTTTGGGCGTTTGGCAAATATGCTCTCTCAAACGGAAATCAACTACAGGACCGGTTGACACCATCACCCCGATTTCACTCAGCGTGTAGCGAATTCCGTCAGACAGTTCCAGCAGACTGTGATCAATAGAAGTTGGGATATGAATGAATCGTTCCGGATCATTGGGGAATACGATCCGTTCGACCGAGACTTTGCAGGCGGCATAGTTATCAAAGGTTTCATCGGTCGAAGTCGAGACCGTTACATCCTGCTGCCGACCATTGCGTTCAAGCATAATGATGACATTCTCCTGGAGCACATTATCATCCTTGAACGCCTTGTCGCGTGAACCAAAGAGATGAAGATGCCGAATTGCGGCCTGCTTGAGCACAAACTCACGAAATGGACGGTAGTAAGGACCATTGCAAAAACTGCGGGGAACAATTGCGACAAGTTGCCCTCCTGGGCACAACAAGGACAGTGCAAGGGCTACAAAAGCAGAGTAAAGATTGACTGTCTCAACGCCAATTTGCCTCAACAAAAATCGGTGGTCGGACTGCGTCCTTATTTTCTTGTACGGGGGATTAATGATCGCGTGTGTGAAATCACCCTTCTCTCTGAATTGAAGCCAGTTCACGGCATTTTCTATAAAATCTCCAGGAACGATTTCGTAGAGAAAAGGAATTCTGGCCTGATACGACGATAATGTGAGAAGCAGATCTTCTCTTAGGCCGCTATCAATCTCACAAGCTGTTACTTCAACTGAGTTGCAATCGAACCCTCCATTAATGAATCGCTCTAAAAAAGCACCGGTAAGCGAGCCAATTCCGGCACCTGGATCAAGTAGTCGGCATACAGGAAAGGCGTTCTTAGTGAATAAATTTGCCATGAACTTGGCAATACTGAAAGGAGTCAGATACTGTCCGAACTGTGATTTTTTCTTCGCTTCTGTTTCTGCCGAAACGCGAAGCCTTATCCTGTCAATCTCGGTCAACACCCTAGAATTCTCCATATTTGCTCATTGCAGCTACAGTATAGCCCGGCACTATGTATCAACGATCCAATGGAGCGCGAGTTTACTGGACAATTTGGTCCTGTTCAATAAATGTCTGCCCGCACTATCGAAATATCTGAATCGGCTGTGCTTCTCGCAAGCGAAGATCGCTCATGAGATTAGCGCGTATTTGCAACACCGCGGGCTCGGCAGGATCAAAGCCCAAGATCGATAAAGATGCTGCCGCTGGATTTGCTTCTCATAGCCGGCCGCTTGTTCGGATTCCTACCAAATAATCCGGACATCCGCTGGAAGTCATGTTTCCTGAATATGCGGGCGATATCAAGCCGAGGTCCCGACCGTTTGAATATAAAATAAAGCGGTAATCTCCTGACCGTAGTCGTACAGATTCTCCTTGTATCCTCGGAGTTTCTTGATTCGTTTTCCAATCTGGAATGGGATCGTCCGTGAGACGGCAGCAGTCTGCGAGGATCTGGCCGGCGATTTTGGGAGGCAATTCATCAAGGTCGGCCCTCGCTCGTTCAGCAATAAAGATCTGAAAGATTACGAGCGTTTAGTTTTTGGTGTTGTTGCTTTGCGCTTGAGATACTCTCCAAGTGGCATTGTTTTCCCTGCACGGATGTCGTGCAATCCGGCCTCTATCTTCTTCCGAAGTTGCGGGCTATGAGCAAGCATCGTTCGGGGCACTAACCACTCATCGCAGACTCTTCAGCCATGCCTGAATATCTGCGATTTGCTGCGTTGTGAGAGAACCAGCCAGGGGCGGCATGATGTGTTGTCCTTTCAGGACGCGGTCCCAGAATAGCTTATCATTGCGCACCGCCGGATTACCGGCCAAACGCGGACCGACCCCGCCGGTCGCATCAGTTCCGTGACAGACAATGCAACTTGCGTCGTACAGAATCTTGCCGTTCGTTGCATTACCCACATGATGCAACGTTTCGCCTCTATCCTGCGTCGAGGATGGGGCACTGGAATCTCGACTGCTACTCTGCCGTAGCTCGACTTCGCTTGTAATGGCCGGCCGAGAGGCAGAACAGCTCGCGATTCCAACCATGCCGGCTGCGCTGACGATCAGCAGTCCAATCATCCATCCCAATCTAGCCTCTATCATGGTCAGCTCTCCCTAACTCGGTTCGGCCGACGCTACCGTTAAGACCCACTGTCCCGGAGACCATCAAGCACCTGGTTTTGTTCACAATTCCTCATTCCACATTCGTCTTTCCTCATTCCCCCTTGCAAAACCAGCCCACGCCTCTTTTCCCCTTCTCATCCCTCATTCCTCGTTTTGCCCTGTGCCATGGCACTTGAGGCACTCCGCCATTTTTCCCGGTTGATGCGCGGTTCCTCCCGCTTTGCGTAGCAGCGTGACGAGCGGATCGTCCTTGAGCCTAGGCCGGTCCGCAACCCTCGCACCAAATTCATGACAGGCGCTGCAGGAACGTGCGCCGGTAGCAAGAAATACGAACTCCCCATGCGGATTCACTCGTGCCTGGTTCGTGATCTGTGCCAACGCGCCGCGGTGTTCCGTATGGCAGGCGGAGCAGGCCGTCCGCTGCGCCATCATGTCTCGATGCAAGGCGGCGCTCGCCGCCGGCGAGCGCCGCTCAAAATACCGGTTCGAATGGCAGACAATGCAGCGCGCCTGACTGGGCCCACGAAATGCTTCATGGCATTGTGTGCAGGGCGCGATATCGGCATGGTAGCGGCTCAAGTCTCCGGGAGCCCACAATGCCGCCGGATGCCGCCATGATCCCCATCCGATCCACACGACCACTACCATCGTCGCCATCGCGACGATTGGCACGGCCGTTATCGGCAACGGGTGGTACCTCATTCAATCATAGGCCGCCAAAGAAAAGCGCGCCAGCGACATGCAAGGCTGTGAGTACTAAAAATGCCAACGTCATGGGCGCATGGACTGGTTGCCACAGGCGAAAGGTTTCCTCCTGGGAGGCCATGCCATGCAGCCGCGTCTCAATATCTAGCTCACACAAGCCACTCTGCTGCAACTTCCGACGCTCGTCATGCAAAGTTCTCAAGACATAGGCATGGATTGCTTGCCCGGCGATCCCGCTGAGTGTCACGATCACCATGGCCGCCATCGCCAAAATCGGCACCAGCGCGTGATAATGGGCCCCCGAGTGCAGAAAAATAAGGAACGGCCCTATGATGCCGGCGACCATATGCACGCGAAACCACCCACGCGGCCAATGCCGTTCTGCGGCATGTCGCTTTTTGTAGGGATAGACGAACACCAGCAGAATGACGGCAAGCCCGAGCCACCCGACCGCACGTCCATAGCGCGTATGCCCGAATGGAGAAGCGGCGCCGACGCTCAGGACCGCTTCGAAGACCCAGGCGGCGGCGACCGACACGCCAATGACGGCTGCCAATGCAATAATTCGTCGCCACACTCCGGACATAGGCTAGAAAGTTAGGAATGAGGAATTATAAATTATGGATTTCTTAGATGCTTTACATTCTTCATTCAGCATTCACCGGTTTCTGTATTTTTCCACTCCCTTGTCGCCGCCTGCGTGGCAACGAAGGCAATCCGCGAATCGCCCCGGCCCATGAATCCCCTTCGCCTTTGCCTTGAGGCCCCGCACCAATTCATTGTCCTGTACCTGCGCGCTCGGCCTGCCGGCGTTGTTCGCCCGGTGACAATCAAGACATGATGTGGCGCCTGTCGCTCGAAAGATTAAATCACTGTGCGGGTTGAGAACGTCTGGATAGTCAGACGGCTGCTCGGCCCGAGACACGGACGACGATACCGCCATCGCCGTTGCCAGTTGCGATATACCGACGGGTCCCCATCCGCACCATATCGCTGCCGTCGCGATTGTCGCGCCCGCGATGATCATTAATCGCGAACCATCAGCCCTGTTCATGCCAACAACAGGCTTTATACTGCTCCTCCGACATGGCCTTCATCTTTTCGTACAGCTTTTCACGCTCGTCATCGGCAACCAATTTATCAATGGAGGGATAGAGCACCCGCTCCTCTTTCATGTTGTGCGCCGATAACAACACGATCAGCGCCTGTTCCTCGATTCCGGTATCCGGGTCCTCATTCTGAACTTTCCGAAGGATAGCCTCGAGGCGCTCGCCGATATGCCGGTGCTCGCCCCGCATGACAAAAGTCGGCCCGCTGTCCGCCATGCCGGTTTTTTCTTCCCACAGCGGAAACAACAGCTGTTCTTCCCAGACGATGTGTCGCTCCAGCCCGGCCTTGAATTCCCTGAAGGCCTCCTTCGCCTTGCCATAATTCGTGTACTTCTGCGATTGAAATGACCCCAATAGGGCGTCGAGTTCATCGTGATCCTCAGTGAAGAACTGACTGATGGTCGGTCCCGGCATTGTCCCCCTCCCTCACTCCTATTGATTTCCTTTGTTCGTCATTTCCTTTTTGAATGCCGTCTTTGCCGCCTCGAACGCCGAGGCAATCGTGCCTTTTGTCTCGTTCAGAAACCGCTTGCCCTCCTCGATCGTGTCACTCATTTGGGACCGGATCTCACTCGCCTTCTCCAAGACCTCTTCTTCCGTCCGCCGCGCATATCCCTTGATCGCCCGACGGGTGGTCTCTCCCGACTGGGGAGCGAGCAAAATCGCTGCCACGACGCCCAATACCACACCGCTGATAAATGCGACCGTAAAAGAACCGCACGCCTCATTCCTGTCATTCAGTCCCATATCTTCTCCTTTCACTCGTAAACCGTCGCTTGTTCGCACAA
>DASSBQ010000135.1:0-5467 GCA_035698625.1 Nitrospiraceae bacterium | reverse complement strand
GAGACGGTGCCGGACGTCATCGGCCGAGTCAGGATTCCCGAAGCGGGAAAGACCGACATCTATATGGTCGCTGATTCGCTGGAGGCGGTGATCGGACTGGTCCAGATGGGCGTGCTCGAATTGCATACCTGGGGAGCGAAGCGTGATCTCCTCGACCGCCCCGACCGAATCATCATTGATTTGGACCCTGATCCGGACGTGTCCTGGAAATCAGTCACAGAAGCCGCTCAACTCGTGCGGACGCTGCTGAATGAGCTGGGGCTGGAATGTTTCCTGAAAACGACCGGAGGGAAAGGCCTGCATGTGGCGTTTCCACTGCAGCGTGTCCATACGTGGGATGAGGTGAAACAATTTGCGAAGGCGTTCGCTGAACATCTGGTACGGCTTATTCCCGAGCGGTTCATCGCCAATATGTCGAAGCAAAAACGAAAGGGAAAGATTTATGTCGATTATCTGCGCAACGCGAAGGGCGCGACCGCGATTGCCGCCTATTCCACCCGAGCGCGTCCGGAAGCCCCCGTGTCCGTTCCTATTGCGTGGGAGGAGCTCTCCGTAGATGTGCGGTCGGACCATTTCACGGTCAAGAATGTTCCCGGCCGGCTGACCCGCCTCCGGTCCGATCCCTGGCGGGACTATTTTACGATCAAGCAGAAACTGATGAACGGCATGAAAAAAGCCCTTGCGTGAAACGGTTCACCGAATCTCCGTGTCACGAAGGGCTTGCTCCGATGAACGATGTATTATGAGATACGGGCCGCCTCTGCACCATCCGCAAGCATGGGTGGTTGAGTCGCGCCTTCTTGGAGCATGAAGGACGTATCCAACGTTGACGGAAGGGCCGCATTGGGCAGCAGGCTTCTGCCTTCCAACTGTCGTTCGTACAGTTTGAGATAATCCTGAACCATCCGTTCGACGGTAAAGCGCCGCTCGAAGTTCTCGCGGCAGCGGGCGCGATCGATTTGCGAGATTGAGTCCAGCGCGCCGGTCATTTCCGACAGGTTTTCACAGATGAAGCCCGTCGTCCGATCTTCAATGACTTCAGGGATCGACCCGCGATTATAGGCCAGTACGGGTGTGCCGCAGGCAAGCGCCTCAATAAGCACGATCCCAAAAGGCTCGGGCCAGTCGTAGGGACAGATCAACGCGTACGCGTCACCCAAAAAGTCATTCTTTTCCTCGTCGGTAATTTCGCCGACATATTCCACCAGCGGATGATCCAACAGCGGCTCAATCTGCGTCTCGAAATAGACTCGATCGACCGGATCGACCTTCGCGGCGATGCGAATCGGCATGCCGACCTGCTTGGCCAGCGCGATGGCGTGATCCGGACGTTTTTCCGGCGAGATGCGCCCCAAAAACGCCAGATACTTTCCCGGTTGAGGGTGGAACGCATAGAGGTTTTCCGGGAGCCCGTGATACACGGTTTCCTGCCAATTCAACCAACCGACCGGACGCCGCTGGGCATTGGAAATCGAGATCACCGGCATTTCGGGGAACTCTTGGAACATGGGAAGCAATTCCGGCAAGTCCAAGCGGCCATGCAGCGTGGTCAGCACGGGCGTGTGGCACCGGCGGGCGAATGGAAACCCCGTGATATCCACGTGCGAATGGATCAGGTCGAACTGGTCGGATTTCGCTCCAAACGCCCGTTCAAGCTCCAGAAATATGGGAGCTTCCCGGCATAGCAGTCCCGTAGCCAAGCGGAGGGCTTGCGGATAAATGGCCTCTAATTTCGCCGCGGTCACTGAATCCCCGGTGGCAAACAGAGTGACATCGTGGCCGAGCCGAACCAACTCTTCCGTCAAGTAAGAAACAATGCGCTCCGTGCCGCCGTAGCATTGCGGTGGAACGCTTTCCCAAAGTGGTGCAACCTGTGCGATCTTCATATACCGGTCCTTTTGAGAAGTTAACGCTGCGAAGAAAAAATTGGGATCTGAAGTCTGTAGGGGAGTATAGCCATGGCCAGGGACGAGCGTAGCTAGGAATGATCCTAGTTTTGAAATGGATATTTTTGTAACCCGTTTGTAGTACGCGTGGTAGTCATCGCGGAGCAGGTGGAAGCGGGATTCCACCGGCGCCGATCTGAAGGCGGCTGATATGGCATCGGCCGAGATTCACCGCATAGAGGTCGGAGCCCCAAAAGCGCAATTCGTCGGATGACAGAGCACTTGTGCTTTCTTCATCGTTAGCGGTCCGATACGTACAGGCGGCCCTGTGCGTCAAAGGCCGGAAAATTCGGAATGCGCAGCTTGATGCCGTCCGCTTTCGTGGCGAATGTGTCTATTTGCCGGGAGCGCGGATCAAATTGCAGCACGGCTCCATGCCGCGAATCGCAGATGAAAAGCCGACCGGCCCGGTCGAAGCCATCCCCAGACAAAATCCATCAGTTGATCCGATCTGTTCGAACTGGCGATCCGGCAGGGAAAGTCGATAAATCTGTCCGCGTTCGCCTCCGCAATAAAGAACGCGGTCACGATCAAAGGCGAGGCCTTCGGCAGATCGAGCTGCGGGGGTTGTCATCGTCCCGTCGAAGACGACGGCAACCTGAGCGGCGGAGAGAACGGAGGGAGAATCGAATACTGTCATCGCAGAACTCCTCTCTTACGGCTGAATACATTCATGTATGAGCCGCCCGACGCCGACAATAGAAGCCTGAAGCAATAGAAGATGGAATGCGCGACCTGAATCTTCTGCGCTCAGATTCGATGGATTTCCACCGGGCCGATTGTTGCCCGATGCGACTCCATTTTCAGAGAGTCGACGCGGCGAAAGGCGAGCCCTAGTATGCATAACGGCGGCGGTTGCTTCAAAACTAGGGTAATCCCCAGAAGCCGCCGTTGATACGGACCTGTATGGTGAAGTCTTCGCTGTCCGGCAATCGTTCCGCGGCGAAATCTTCTGAAGCGATACGGCAAGAGGCGGCCGGTGAAGAGTTGCAGAGCAACCGAGTCGGGCGAGCGGACAGCGCAAAATGGACGCGGGATCGGCGTGGAGGCTAAGAGCGTGGAGGCTAAGAAAGGTATGGCTCGGCTCAGAGGTATTGTAAAACTCAGAGGTATTGTGAAAGCGGTGGTCACGATCGCAGGCGCGGTGAGTTTGAGCAGTCCGCTGTTGGTATCTGGCGCCGAGGGTGGCGCTCACAAAGGGCAGCGAAGTTCAGGGAGCAATGACGGCAAACTCGGCGTCTTCGATTCTGAATCGCTCCTAGAATCCGCCGGTGTGCCGGAGAGTATTTTGGGGCGCATCAGCCATGGTCGAGAAGCACAATGTTCCACGCAAACCAGTCGGGTCAGCACGTGAATCCTATCCTGCGTCATCTCACATATGTAGGAAATGCCGAAGAAGTAAAGCGGACAGTCAGGGGTCAAGAGCTGATGCACGGGACCAGATTTAAATTAATAGGGACAGCATATGAAACGACGATCTACAAAGGACAAGTCATCTTCCGGCGGAGAGCTCCCGGAAGCGAATCGGCCGAAACCTCCGGCCGGGCCGTCACGGTCCGGCCGCGGGACCGATATGACCGCAGACCAAGCTTCGTCCTCGAGTCCTGTCGCGCAGACGCCGCAAGAAGCGGTTCGTCCGACCGCCTCGCCGAAGACGCGCCAAGCGAATCAGGCTCAAAGTCGGCCTTCTCCAATCCCGCGCGCAGCGGATACCCCGTCGGCTGCGCTACCTATCGGAGAGGCGGTGCAATCGAAAGCGTTCACGGCTGATGACCGTTCAGGACATTCGGATACCAGCAGGCCCACTTACGATCGTATTGCACAGCGTGCCTATGCGTTGTATGAAGCGGGAGGATATGAGGAGGGGCGAGCGCTTGAGCACTGGCTCAAAGCGGAGCGCGAGGTCAGCGACGAGGAGTATGACTGAGGTCCTGAGCGGACAGGATGTCCTGCGCGCGGGACACGGTGGCTGTTGTCGGTCCAGTCATTGAATGAGTGAACGAGCCGGGTGGGTGTATCCGAGCCGAAATGCGCGCTGTCCGGCGCAGATTCCACAAAGACAGGATCCGAGGCCGGCAAGGCCTATACATTGCAAAAGCAGTGACGGCCGTCGAAAGTAGCTGGAAAATACGCAACACCGCGAATTTAACCAAGGAGGAATAAGAAATGCGTAACGGTGATTATTACAGCGGAGATTATTATGGGAGTGAATCGGCCGGGTGGTCGGCTTTTTTGGCGGGCGCGTTCATTGGTGCCGGGCTGGCGCTGCTGTTCGCCCCGCAGACCGGCTCGGAGCTCCGAGGGGTCTTGCGCAACTATGCAGCGAGAACCAAGGACGACGTGATGGAGCGCGGCCGCGAAGCGTGGGATACGGCGGTGGAACGCGGGAAGGAGTATATGGACCGCGGCCAAGAGACATTGCAGGAAGCCGGCCGCAGTGCGCGGGAATATATGCAGAGCGGTCAGGAAAAAATGAAGGAAACCGGCAAAGAGGCTGCGTCAAAGTTTAAAGAAGCGGGGCGTGAAGCAGCCAATCGGATGTAGATGAATCTCATCGGATCTGGAGGAAGCGATATGTTTAGAACATTAGCCATCGTGTGCGGTTTGGTCGGCGCTCTTAGCCTCGGCGCCTGTCAATCGACGACCGGTAAAACCACCGGGCAAACCATGACCGACAGCCGCATCACGGCAGCCGTTCAGAGCAAGCTTACCGCGGACCGCGTGTCGAACTTTACGCGGGTCGATGTAGATACGGAGCGGGGCGTGGTGAATCTCAGCGGTGTCGTGCAGTCGGCCGAGCAGAAGACCCGCGCGGAAGAATTGACGCGCCAAGTCAATGGAGTGAGCCGGGTGAATAATAATTTGCAGATTCAGGGACAATCGAGCAGATCAAATTGACCGAACGCCGCCGTGGGACTGCGAGATTTAGCATCACGGAACCCATGGCGGAGTGACACGATCGAATGGGGGCGCGGGCCGATATGACTGAATCGCCCGACGTCCCCACTTCGGGGTTCGAATACAACGACACATTCGTTATTCTCTCTCAGAGTCGCAGCCGACCGGGTATGTTGCCGGTCACGCGTCCCGCGGCGGACTGCAAACACGATAAAGCGACCGATATCAGAATGTTCCGTGGCGGAAGAAAACAACCGCGGCGCGAGCCCATGATGCGAGCGTACACATACAAAGATCGGTGCGGATTACCGGCCACCCCTATGAATCGATGATGCCGGCATCGACAGAACGGCAATTGAAATGCATGCGGAGAATGATCGGATGAGTCAGAAGAACGGCACTGTGCGGATTGCCGCGGTTGCCGACCTCCATTGTCCACGAATTTCTCCGGAAGAGTTGCACGGTCTGTTCGCATACGTGTCGGATCACGCCGACATTCTCCTTTTATGCGGCGATCTCACCGATTTCGGGAAGCCGGATGAGGCCCGCCAATTCGTCCAACAATTGTCCGCATCCGGACGCATTCCTATTTTGGCCGTCTTGGGCAACCACGATTACGAGTG